>NZ_JAKJSC010000008.1 GCF_029029525.1 Labilibaculum sp. DW002
CATTTTGTGATCGTCTTCACATTACGAGCCTAAGCATCTGAAAACGTGAGAGAAAAAATTTCAAAAAATATAAAATGAGCGAATGCCAAACTGTATTGCTGAGATAAATTGCATTCGCTAACAATAGAAACAATTATCCATTAGGGATAGAAGCGATATCCTTTTGACGAGGAACGAGAGAAAAGATTTAGCGGATAGCCCGACCAATTATCTATTAAAACAAATAGATAATTGGGAATGGCCAGATAAAAAATAGAAATTTTAGTCTTTTTAACTATCCATCGGAAAAGAAATTAGGTAGATATATTATCTTCGTACGATAAAATTGTTTTAACACTTTAATTCTCTCATGGTGACAAATCGTATTGTTATTATACCTACTTACAATGAAAAGGAAAACATTGAAGCTATTGTAAGGAAGGTTTTTTCGCTGGATACCCCTTTTGATATTCTTGTTATAGAAGATAACTCGCCTGATGGGACTGCTGCTATTGTGAAAAAGCTACAAAAAGAGTTTTCGCAGCTACATATTATAGAACGTAAGGGCAAACTTGGATTGGGTACGGCATATATTGCTGGATTTAAATGGGCATTGGAACACAATTATGAATATGTGTTTGAAATGGATGCTGATTTTTCGCACAACCCGGAAGATTTGGTACACCTATATAAGGCATGTTCGGAAAAAGGTGGTGATATGGCCATTGGTTCTCGCTACGTTTCCGGTGTAAATGTTGTAAATTGGCCTATGGGTAGAGTATTGATGTCGTATTTTGCATCGAAATATGTTCGTATCGTTACTGGTATGAAGATTCATGATGCTACTGCGGGCTTTAAATGCTACACGAAAAAGGTACTTGAAACGATCGATTTGGATAAAATTCGATTTAAAGGCTATGCTTTTCAGATAGAAATGAAATTTACCACATGGAAATTTGGCTTTACTATTATTGAAGTGCCGATTATTTTTACTGATAGAACCCAAGGAACCTCTAAAATGAGTGGTGGAATTTTTAATGAAGCTGTTTGGGGCGTGATTAAAATGAAATTGAGAAGCTTCTTCACCAAATACGAAAGATAGATTTACTATACTATATAACTAAACAACCAAATGTCAAGTATTCTTATAAAAAATGCCTTGATTATTAATGAAGGCAAAAAGTTTGCAGGAAGTGTTCTTGTAAAAGATCAGTTGATTGAAAAAATTTATACTTCAGCACCAGAAGTAACAGATCCTAATTGCAAGGTGATTGATGCTGGTGGAAGAATATTAATTCCTGGTGTAATCGACGATCAAGTTCATTTTCGTGATCCGGGAATGCCTCACAAAGGCGATATATTTACGGAATCGAGAGCAGCTGTGGCCGGAGGAACAACTTCATTTATGGACATGCCAAATGTAAAGCCTCAAACTCTTACACAAGAATTGCTTGCTGAACGATACAAACTGGGTGCTGAGAAATCTCTGGCTAACTACTCGTTCTATATGGGAGCTTCTAACACGAATTTGGAAGAGGTTATTAAAACCAACCCTAAAGATGTTTGTGGTATTAAAATCTTTATGGGGTCGTCTACCGGAAATATGTTAGTTGATGATATCGATACGCTTTCTCAGATTTTCGAAAAAGCACCTTTGCTTATCGCAACACATTGCGAAGATTCACCAACAATTGATGCCAATCTTGAAACTTACCGTGAGAAATATGGTGATGACATCCCTATGGATTATCATGGTGAAATTCGATCGGCTGAAGCTTGTTACAAATCATCTTCAAAGGCAATTGAACTGGCTAAAAAATACAACACTCGCTTGCATATCCTTCACCTTTCCAGTGGAATAGAAATGGATTTATTCGATAATAAGATTCCATCGAAGGATAAGCGAATCACTTCTGAAGTTTGTGTTCATCATCTAAGATTTAATGATTCAGATTATGCAGAAAGAAAAGCAAGAATCCGTTGGAATCCTGCCATTAAAACTGCTGATGATCAATCTAAAATTTGGGAAGCTTTACTTGACGATCGTTTAGATGTTATTGCAACAGATCATGCGCCACATACAATTGAGGAAAAAGATGGCAACTATATGCAAGCTGCTGGCGGTGGACCATTGGTACAACACTCTCTTGTTTCTATGCTTGAATTTGCACACAAAGGTAAGCTGTCTGTTGAGAAAGTAATTGAAAAAATGTGTCATGCTCCTGCTGATGTGTTCCAGGTTGAAAAAAGAGGTTATATCCGTAAAGGTTACTTTGCAGACTTAGTTCTTTTATCAGAAGATGAATGGACAGTAAACAAAGAAAATATCCTATACAAATGCGCTTGGTCACCTTTCGAAGGCGATCGTTTCCATTATAAGGTAGATCAAACTTTTGTAAACGGACATTTGGCTTACGATAATGGTCAATTTGATGAAAGTAATAAAGGAATGCGATTGAGTTTTGATAGATAGATCTTCTGAAAAATAACATTGTACTAAAATGATAAAACGTAATAATATACTAACAGCTCTGATTTTTTCAGGGCTGTTTTTGTTTTCCTGCCAGCAGAAAGAGACAGTTAAAAACAATGAGCAAACGGGAATAAAAATAGCAAAGCCGATTACTTATGAAGTTTTGGTAAAAAATCCGAATCCCGATGATGATTGGAAAACAGAGTGCTTGGCAAATACCGACACAAAAATATTGGTAGAGGACATTCTTAAAGCCGTAAAAAATGGAAATTTACCGGCCTTTGATTATTACGACAATCATGAATTATCAAAATCGGAAATTAAAGAAATCATTAAAGAAGGCAATTTAAGCGAGAACACGGCCAATATACAATTTGAAGAAGAATGGTATTGGGATAAAAACGAACTTGCCTTAAGCAAGAAGGTTAATAAAATAATGTTGGGCTATGCTGTATACGATGGTAAAGGAGCTGTTCGTGGTTACAAGGCTAGTTTTGTGATTGATTTAAACTTGAATAAAAATTAACTATTTTAATTACTTAAGGCTTATAAGTATTACAATCTATTTTTTGCATTGGGCTATCCGCCCAAACCCGACTTCATTTATTCATTAAAGCCTACTTTTATTTGTATTCATGATTTCCGCTTTGCTCCAATTGTTGGCTTGATCCAAAAAACGAAGCAAAAAAAATCAAGGCTGCTTTTTAAATACCTTTCTTATCTGCCTCATGCTTAAGTGCGGCCAGGTGATCTTCGAACAATCCCGATAGCTATCGGGACTAAGCTTCCCGGTCTTACTAAATCTTAGAGGCAAAACAAAAACTCTTTAAAATAAATGCCACTTAACGTGTGCCTTATACAATATTCCTTTATAGGATCACACACTATTAAAACGTCTAAATAAATTTAGTAAAAGCTTTTTTCAGAAACGTTTAGGACGCGATTGATTTTCCATCTATTTTTGCACAAAATATTTGAGTCTCGAACATTCTTGATTCTTGATCCTTTAAACTTGACACTTAAAGAATGAAAGTACTATTTATAGATTCTACCCATCCAAGATTGATGGAGATGCTTGTTGAAGCAGGATTTGATTGCACTTATGCTCCAGAAAAAAACAAGGAAGAGCTTTTAGAGATATTTCCTGAGTTTGATGGTTTTATTATCCGAAGTAAGTTTAAGCTGAATAAGGAAGAATTAGATCAGGCGGCAAACTTAAAATTTATAGGACGCGTTGGTGCCGGTCTTGAAAATATAGATGTGCCATACGCCGAAAGCAAAGGAATTACTTGTTTTAATGCCCCGGAAGGTAATCGCGATGCCGTGGGAGAACATGCACTTGGTATGCTTCTTTGCTTATTCAACAACCTATACCGATGTAACACTGAAGTTGGCATGGGAATGTGGCGTAGAGAAGAAAATCGAGGATTGGAAATAAAAGGTAAAACTGTCGGAATTATTGGTTATGGTAATATGGGAAATGCCTTTGCTCAACGCCTTAAAGGTTTTGGTTGTAAAGTAATTGCTTACGACAAATACAAATTCGATTATACCGACGAGTATTGCGAAGAAAAACAATTGCAAGATCTTTTCGACAATTGTGATATTCTAAGTCTTCATATACCTCAAACCGAAGAAACCATGTTTATGGTAAATGAAGAATTCATAGCTAAGTTCAAGAAACCTTTCTTTCTTATTAACACAGCTCGTGGAAAAATTGTAAGAATTTCTGACTTAGTTAAACATCTAAAAACGGGTCAGGTTCGTGGCGCTTGTCTCGATGTTTTAGAATACGAGAAAACTTCTTTCGAAGATTTACATGCCAATGAACTTCCTGATGATTTCAAATATTTAATTGATGCTGAGAATGTCTTATTAAGCCCGCACGTTGGTGGCTGGACACATGAATCAAACATTAAATTATCAGAAGTTACAGCTCAAAAGATCATTGATGAATTTGGGAAGTAATCTCCATTAAAATAAAACAAAGCCTCAATTCGAAAACGAATTGAGGCTTTTGCAATTATATAGGTGCGACCAAATTATAAAATTAAATTCGGTTCATTTTCACGAATCACGTAAGTTCTAATTTTTTCAACAAATTTAAACAGTATTTCAATCTTCTCTGGTTCCTCAAACCAATCTTGCGTTGTATAGATTCCAAAATGAGATTCTTCCTTTAGTTCAGGAACAAAACTCACATCAACACCATTAATACCGACCCTTAAACGCAAATCAAATTCCAGAGCATTTTTAATTATTTCTTGCACTCTCGTATTTGTGAAAATTCGATCGGCTCCAGTCAATTGATATTTTTCAAAAACTACCTTAGAATCGAAATTTTGACTTCCAGTTTTATTATTCTCATTGTTAGAGAAAAAGTTCAATTTATCGGTAATGAACTTCTTACGAATACTAATTTTTGTTGACTTAGAAACTGGTAAAGAGAAAAATACCCCACTACAATGCGCTATTCCACTAACATTTTTAGGATCAGAAAAGCAAGTAAAGAAAGTATTACTGTTAGGATGATTCTTAATGTATACTAATCTTTTATGATACACAATTGGCTGCATAGCATTTGACGAGTAGGCATCCTCTGAAGATTTAATATCTCGCCCTGTACTTTTTGCAAAATCTTGCAATTTCTGAATACTTGATTTTTCCCCTTCCATAAACAATGATTCTAATATTAATTTGCTTTCAATGACTTACAACAATCAAAGGATTAATTTAGCATAAAAACATTTTAGAATCAAAACACATAAGAACTAGAAACCGTAAGCCATACCTAATCCAAAGTAGTGATAAGCCTCATCGGTTAGTTCAATTTCCGATTCCATAATTACAGACCATCCATTTCCTATTGAAACTCTGATACCAATTGGCACCCACAATGGAATTGTTGTTTCATCACCAAAGTTGATGTCCATGTCTAAACCAGTAATTAGTTTTGTTCCTGATGTTAGTGGTATTGTAATATTTGCTGTTCCATCGAAACAAAAATCATGGAAATGATGCGCTCCTGCCGACAAGGATAGATTTTTGCTGATACCAAATTCAAGATCACCACCATAATAGTTTACATCTCCAAAGGCACCAATTTTTGCTCCAAGATCAACGTTTCGTCCAATACCTACGCCAGCATGAAAAAACATCAAAAACTCTGTATTTCCATCATACACAAACATAGAAGGTTCAAAACCAATTGCTGCTTCTCCACTTCTTAATACTCCAGATGTGTTAAAAACTTGCGCGTTTCCCACTATTGCAATAAATATCAAACTCAATAATATTATTCTTCTCTTCATAAGTCCTCTTTAAATTATTATCTAGAAACTAAGGAATGACCTATAATATTGTATTTAAAAGGACATTTTATAATTCGAGCCGTAAGGCTTTTACTTTTACCTTTTAGAGCCAGAGAGGCTCTTCATTTTTGGCTTAACCCAAAAACGAAGCAAAAAACTCAAGGCTACTTAAAAAATATCATCCAAATTCTTGTAATACTTAAGTGCGGCCGAGTGATCTTCGAACAAGTTCTCAGCTTCTCGGTCTTACTAAAGCTTTACTTCAATTCAGATAACATTTCTTAAAATGCCAGTACAATAGTATGTACATTATCTTTATTTTAATACACCATATTATAAAATAAAAATCCCTGCTCCAATCAGGAACAGGGATCAAAATATTTTATTAGACTCTTATAGGTACTTCGAACGCTGTCAGGTCAATAATTACTAATAAATAGCTTTTGCGATATCTCGAACACAATTCGATGCCATTAAGGTATAAAAATGTAATGAAGGAACTCCATGTTTTATCAATTCTTTTGATTGATGAATTCCCCATTCTGTTCCAAGCTCTTTCACTTGTTCGTTCGTTTTACATTTGCGAACCTCAGCAGCTAATGCTTCGGGAATATCAACTTTAAAAACCTGAGGTAATAAATTCAACTGACTAAGTGCAGAGATTGGTTTTATTCCCGGAATTAAAGGCACTGTTATCCCAGCTTCACGAATTTTCTTCTCAAACTCGAAAAACTTTTGATTATCGAAAAACATTTGTGTGACTATATAGTCAGCCCCGGCATCAACTTTCTTCTTAAGGTGATAGATGTCAGAATCCAAATTTGGAGCTTCTTCATGCTTTTCAGGATATCCAGCTACGCCAAAAGAAAAAGGAGAATCAAAAGCTTCAGTTTGAGTTCCATCCAAATACTCTCCTTTATTAATTTGATTTACCTGATTAATCAAATCAATCGCATATTTGTGCTCTCCCTCAATTGGAATAAAACCATGACGAGGTGAAGAATCTCCACGAAGTAATAACAAATCAGTTATCCCAAGAAAATTCAAGTCAATCAAAGCATTCTCGGTTTCCTCAGGTGTAAATCCTTGGCAAATAACATGAGGTACAACTGTTAACTTATATTTATTTTTAATTGCAGCAGCAACGGCAACCGTCCCTGGTCGTTTATTAGTCAGTTTCTTTTGAAAAGTTCCATTAGCAGATTCTGAGAAAATCACCTCATCGCAATGTGACGTAATATTTATATACTTAGGATCAAACTCTTTAAGCATATCAATAGTATTGAATACTTTGTAGATACTATTTCCTTTACGAGGAGGCAAAAGCTCAAAAGAAAAATGTGTGGTCTTATTTTCTATGGCCTGGTTGATATGATCAATTACTTTCATTGGTTTTAGTTAGATATAAGCTTCGAGACAGAAATCTCAATCCTTATTATTGATACTATATTATTGCACTAAGCAATTTTTTTGCTTTTTCTTCTGATATTCCTTTACGGGATGCGTAATCCTTCAACTGATCTTCTTTGATTTTATCAATCGCGAAATACATTGCTTCCGGATGAGCCATTACCAATCCACTTACAGTTGCCGTTGGATACATTGCAAAATTCTCTGTTAAAGTTGCTCCAATATTCTCCTCTACTTTTAAAAAATCCCAAAGCACCTGTTTTTCTGAATGTTCGGGTAATGATGGATAACCAAATGCCGGGCGAATTCCCTGATAGTTTTCACGAAGCATGTCCTCTATACTTCCATCCTCATTGGTAGCATAACCCCAATCTTCTTTACGGATTTTTTCGTGCAACAATTCAGTAAATGCTTCTGCCAATCGATCAGCCAAAATCTTTACCATGATACTGTTGTAATCATCATGATTTTCGTTCAATTTTTCTACAATCTCATCTAATCCCAGACCAGATGTAACTACGAAAGCACCTATATAATCAGTTCTGTTAGATTCTTTTGGAGCAATAAAATCGCTCAAGCATAAATTGGTTAAGCCTTTCTTGAATTTCTCTTGCTGACGAACACCACAGAAGCGTGTAATTTCTTTCGATCTATCCTCATCCTCGTATAAAACAATGTCATCTCCTACACTATTTGCAGGGAACAGACCAAAAACTGCTGCTGCTTCAATCAAATTTTTCTCTTCAATCTCATCCAACATCAGATTAGCATCATCAAAAAGTTTCTTAGCCTCATCTTTAAATTCTGCATCCTCCATAATTTCAGGATACATACACTTCAGCTCCCAAGCCACAAAAAAGAATGTCCAATCAATATACTTTCGAATTTCGCCAATCGAGTAGTTTTTTAACACCTGCAAACCTGTTTTATTCGGCTTATGAATCGGTTCAGTAGACCAATCGTAACGTTCCCTATTCGCACGAGCCTCTTCTATAGAATAATATTCTTTTGGTTTTTGATTTTCGTGAGCAGCTCGAACTTCCTGATATTGTTCTTTAACGGTTGACAGAAATTCATCGCGCTTCTTTTTATTACACAGGTTTTTGAAAATACCAACCGATTTTGAAGCATCAGCAACATAAACAACACCTCCGGAATAATTGGGTTCAATTTTCACAGCTGTATGCAGTTCTGATGTTGTTGCTCCTCCTACTACCAAAGGAATGTCTAAACCAAGTCGTTCCATTTCTGAAGCAACAAAAGCCATTTCTTCCAAAGAAGGTGTAATCAAACCACTCAAACCTATAGCATCAACTTTTTCTTCAATGGCAACTTCCAATATTTTAGCGCAAGGCACCATCACACCAAGGTCAATTACTTCAAAATTGTTACAGCCCAATACAACGCCAACAATATTTTTACCAATATCGTGAACGTCACCTTTTACAGTAGCCATCAGAATTTTACCCGCATTACTTGCTGCTAAACCTTTTTTCTCCTCCTCGATAAAAGGTTGAAGGTAAGCAACAGCTTTTTTCATAACCCGAGCAGATTTTACAACCTGAGGTAAAAACATCTTTCCTGATCCAAAAAGATCTCCAACAACATTCATCCCATCCATTAAAGGACCTTCAATTACTTCAAGTGCTCTTGGATAATTCTGACGAGCTTGTTCAGCATCCTCATCAATATAGTCAGTAATCCCTTTCACCAATGAATAGGATAATCGCTCCTTGACAGGCTTTTCTCTCCAGGCATCCGTCTTAACTACAGCTTTCCCTTGCGATTTCAATCCTTCAGCAAAATCGATTAACTGTTCAGTTGCTTCCGAATGACGATTAAGGACAACGTCTTCAACTTTCTTAAGAAGTTCTGGTTCAATCTCATCGTAAATCTGCAACATGCCCGGATTCACAATTCCCATATCCAAACCTTCCTTTATGGCATAATAAAGGAAAACAGAATGCATCGCCTCTCGAACAATATTGTTACCACGGAAAGAAAATGACAGGTTACTAATACCACCACTAATTTTAGCATGCGGTAAGTTGGCCTTAATCCAAGTCATTGTCTTAATAAAATCAACAGCATAATTATTGTGTTCTTCGATACCCGTTGCTATAGCCAATACATTAGGATCGAAAATAATATCCTCTGGTGGAAAATTTACCTTTTCAGTAAGTGTCTTATAAGCTCTTCCACAAATTTCGATTCGTCGCTCGTAAGTATCGGCCTGACCTTTTTCATCAAAAGCCATAATTACGGCAGCTGCTCCGTATCTTTTTATCTTTTGTGCCTTTTCAATAAAATCAGCCTCACCTTCTTTCATAGAGATAGAGTTGACCACACATTTACCTTGTACGCATTTCAATCCAGCTTCGAGCACCGACCATTTTGATGAGTCAATCATGATAGGCACTCGAGAAATTTCTGGTTCAGAAACCAATAATTTTAGGAAAGTGACCATCTCAGCTTCGGCATCCAACATGGCGTCATCCATATTCACATCAATCACCTGAGCTCCATTCTCAACCTGACTGCGTGCTATAGACAAGGCTTCTTCGTATTTCTTCTCTCCTATCAAGCGTGCGAACTTTCGAGAACCAGCCACATTGGTTCGTTCTCCCACATTCACAAAATTACTTAAGGAATTCACACGCAATAGTTCCAATCCACTCAAACGAGTTTCTTTTTCAACTACAGGAATCTCTCTAGGTTCAGCATCTTTAACTGCCTGAGCTAATGCTTTAATATGTTCTGGTCGAGTGCCACAACACCCACCTACAATATTTATCTTCTCGCCCTTCAACAAAACTGAAAGGTCAGAGGTCATCGTTTCAGCAGTTTCGTCGTATTCCCCCAGTTCATTGGGTAGTCCGGCATTCGGATAAACACTTACATAAACGGGAATTAATTTATCTAATTGCTCAATATATGGTACCAAATCCTTAGCTCCAAAAGCACAATTCAAACCTAAACTCAACAGACGATCTGTCTTCATCGATGTCACAAAAGCCTCCAAGGTTTGTCCGGAAAGTGTTCTTCCACTGTTATCGGTAATGGTACCCGAAAGCATGATTGGAATATCAAGATCTCTTTCAGTCAATATTTCATCCGCAGCAAAAACAGCAGCTTTAGCATTCAGGGTATCGAAAATAGTTTCAATCAACAAAGCATCTACACCACCATCAATCAAACCTTTTATTTGAACCGAATATATCTCAACCAAATCATCGAATGATACCTCACGATAACCTGGGTCTTCAACTTTGGGCGACATAGACGCCGTTTTATTGGTTGGACCAATTGCTCCAGCCACCCAACGTGGTGTTAAAGGATCTTCCTTTAGAATTTCATCAATAACTTCGCGCGCATTCTTGGCGGCTTCAAAATTCAACTCATAAGCTAAGTCTTCCAAACCATAATCGATTAACGAAATCGCATTGGAATTAAAGGTATTTGTTTCAAGAATATGAGCACCTGCTCTTAAAAAATCTCTATGAATAGATTTTATTATATCAGGTTTGGTCAAAGTTAATAAGTCATTATGCCCTTTCTGGTCACTTGAGAAATCTGCAAAACGAGTTCCACGAAAATCCGAATCAGTCAACTTGTGTGCCTGAATCATTGTTCCCATTGCTCCGTCTAAAACAAGAATTTGCTTCTTTAGTGCTTCTTTTATAGATATCAATTTCTGCTCCATTTTAATTTGCGACTGTTAGATAGATTGCGGTATTACTATTTTTTTGTTCAACCAAAACGTGATGTTTTAGTTGTATTTCTTCAATTGTAGCTGGTGTGTAATGTCGAACAGTGATTAATTCTAAATCATCACTCAATTCAACATCGTATTTTTGCTCTAATTCTTCCACTAAACTCTGCATGTCTCTTGCCGAACTGTTTGCACAAAAAGCAAAGCTAACTGCAGTGTTCTGAGTAAAATTAAGCTTTATTCTATATTTTGTCACCAAGGTGAAGATAAAAACCAAGTCTTTCTCACCAATAAATGAAAAATTTAAAGGTTTTAAAGTCACTAACATCTGCCTTTTCTTTACAATGTAATTTGGCAACAATGGTTGCGGCTGATCTCCCTTGGTAATTAATGTTCCTTTTTGCGATGGATCGATAAAAGATTTTACCCACAAAGGAATTTTTTTAGCCTGCAAAGGCTTTATGGTTTTCGGATGAATTACTCTTGCTCCATAGTACGACAACTCTATTGCCTCATGGTATGGAATCAAATCAATCTTAGTAGTTTCTTCAAAATAATCAGGATCTGCATTTAATATTCCCAACACATCTTTCCATATGATCATTTTATCAGCGCCAAGCAAGTGAGCCAAAATGGCTGCGGTATAATCAGATCCTTCTCTTCCTAAAGAAGTTGTATTTCCTTCTGGATCTCTGGCAATAAACCCTTGCGTAATGTACAATGCAGTCGGATTATCAGAAAATACAGCATTTGCCTTTTCCTTGGAAGAATCCCATAGAATATTGGCATCTACATAATTATCATCTGAATCCAAACAGGTTCTGACATCAATCCATTTGTTGCTTTGCTCTATTGAATTTAAGTAAGCAGATACAATTTTTGTTGATAAAAGCTCTCCAAAACCAATCACCTGATCGTATTCAAAATTGAATTGATCAGATGATGGTTTCGAAATTTTGGTTTTTAGCTCAATGAAAAGAGCGTTAATTTCCGAATTTAGACTCGTAGGAATTTCTTCGAATAAATCTTCGATTACTGAAGTGTGGTTTCTCTTCAGTAAATCAAAAAGTTCCAAGGTCTTTGTATCTCCAGAAAAATAAGCATCTACAAGTTCTTCCAGCAAATTGGTGGTTGTACCAATCGCCGAAATCACGACAGTGAGTGGACGCTTGACTTTGCCAATAATTTGGCAAATATTTTTGATAGCAGTCGCATTTTTTACCGATGCGCCACCAAATTTGTATATGATCATTTTTTGATATCTGATTAGTGTTGCTATTCTTCGCCTAAGTATGCTAGGAAAATATCTTTCCCTTCAATTTGCTTTCGGATTTTTATCAGTTCTGAAATATTCAAAGTTCCAATCACATAATTAAAATCTTTCCCTTTAAGCGATTCTGAGATTTCTTTGAAATTAAATAAGGCCAAGTCGTTGGTATCTGAATACCTTAAATAGATTTGAACCGGCATATCATTCGTGTATTCTAAACCACCATAATATTTCAATTTCTTGTACTCATACTTATAATTATAAGCCAAAGCCGTAATATCTGAAAGTACCGCCGATCCTGTTGGATGCGAACCAGCTCCTTTACCATACATAAACTGGTTATCGTAGAAATTCCCTTGGATCAACACACCATTATAATGATCTTCGACTGTATAAGCATGTTCCGAAGGTTTTACAAATTTAGGTGCTACCAATAAATTCACATGATTACCATTCACCTTAGTTACTTTACCTAATAAACGAATCTTATAGCCTTTTTGTGAAGCCAATTGAATATCATTAGCTGTCAATCTTGAGATACCAATATTAAAAACCTGATCAGGATGAACAAACAATCCAAAACCATGTACTGTAAGCGTAATTAGTTTATAAAGCGTATCGAAACCTTCAACATCAGATGTTGGATCGCTCTCTGCAAATCCCAATTCTTGTGCTTGTTTTAAAGCTACCTGATAATCTGAATTTTCATTGAAAATTTTACTCAAGATATAATTTGATGAGCCATTTAAAATACCACTTACCGATTGCAATAAGTCATTATCGTAATACTCCTCAAGATTACGGATGATTGGAATACTACCACAAGCCGATGCTTCATATAAGAATGATACCTTCTTCTCCCATTGTAATTGAATCAACTCCTCGATATGATAGGCTAACATCTTTTTATTTGCAGAAACAACATGTTTTCCATTCTGAAGCGCTGTTTTTACAATTCGATACGCCTCATCAGCATCATCAATCAATTCTGCAACAACATTAATCTTTGGATCATTCAAAATATCATCTGGATTAGTGGTTAGTAATTTAGAATCTATATCTCTTTCCTTTTCTGCATCCTTCACACAAACTTTTACGATTGATGCATCTAAGCCTTTACTATTTTTAAGAACGTGGGCCAATCCAGAACCAACTACTCCGAATCCGAAAATGCCTATTTTTAATTTATTGCTCATTGCTATTGTTGTCGATTAAGAAGGTTTTTAATACTTGAGTTAGTTGTTCTTGTTCCAAAAGGAATCCATCATGTCCGTAAATCGAATTGATTTCAAGGAATTCTGCCTTTGGAATATGATCTGCAATAAATCTTTGTTCTTGAATTGGGAAAATTTGATCAGAATTCACACCAATAACCAATGTTCTTGATTTTATTCCGCTTAAAGCTGAAACCAAACCATTTCTACCTCTTCCCATATCATGGCTGTCCATGATCTTTGATAAATGCCAATAAGCATAGGCATTAAATCTTCTGGCTAACTTCTCTCCTTGGTATCGTTGGTATGAACTTGCACGGTAATCATCTACTTTTCCTTCCTCATTTTCTTGCTGAGAATGATCGTAGGTAGCATAAGTCCGATAGCTCAATAAGGCAATCGATCGAGCAACACGCATGCCATTCAATCCTGCTTTATCATTCGATTCTTTCCAAGTTGAATCATTTGCAATCGCCATTCTTTGCGACTCATTAAAAGCTATTCCCCAAGGCGAATGCTGTGCATTACTTGCCAAGAAAACCAGATGATCTAAATATCCATTCAAATTGTAAGCCCACTCTAAAGCTTGCATCCCACCAAGAGAACTTCCAATCAGCGTGTGAATTTTTTCAATGCCTAGTTCTATTCGTAAAAGTTCATGAGCCGCAGTCAAATCACGAACGCTTAAGTGTGGAAAATCATGATAATAAGCCTGTCCGTTGTCCGGATTTTTTGAAAGAGGACCAGTTGAGCCATAACATGAAGCAAGTGTATTGTCGCATACGATGAAATAATCTTTCGGGTTAAAGAAATCTTCTTCACCAAATAAACCAGCCCACCAATCGAAAACATCTGAATTAGCTGTTAGTGCATGACAAACCCATATCACATTATTTTTCTCAGGATTATATTCTCCATAAGTGTGATAAGTTAGTTCTAGCTCTTTCAGACATTCGCCTGATTCAAGTTCTAAACCTTCTTTATGGATATAACAATTGGAATTCACAGTTTACAATTTTTGTTTTGTTTGTTGTTTTGTATTAAGAATAGATTGCACAATGCTAAACTTGTACAAATACTAGTTCCCAGTCGATCACCTACGAGAAGATGATCGGCTGGGATAAACTATAAAAACTAATTGATTGTCTCTACATTAATTGCTTTCTCTACAGATTGCTTGATATCAGCTTTTATATCTTCGATATGCTCAATACCTACGGAAATCCTTAACAATCCTGGTTCAACTCCCGAATCCTTTTGCTCCTGTAAACTCAGTTGTTCATGCGTTGTTGAACTCGGATGGATAATCAATGTTTTAGCATCTCCCAAATTGGCAACATGAGAAAGTAATTCAACACCATCAACCAATTTATCTGCAACTTCTTTTCCTCCTTTTACTTTGAAAGTCAGAACTGAACCTGCACCTTTTGTAAAATATTTTTTTGCTTTTTTGTAATAAGGGCTTGAAGCTAAACCCGGGTAGTTCACTTTCTCAACCCAATCCTGCTCTTCTAACCATTCTGCCAAAGCAATTGTATTTTCAACATGACGATCTAATCGAAGGGACAATGTTTCCAGCCCTTGTAGAAGCAAAAATGAATTAAATGGACTCTGTGAACAACCATAATCTCTTAAACCTTCAACACGTGCACGAATTGCAAAAGCAATGTTTCCAAATGGGCCTTCCGAACCGAAAACATCCCAGAATACAAGTCCATGATATCCTTCTGAAGGTTCACTAAATTGAGGAAATTTTCCATTACCCCAATTGTAATTTCCGGCATCAACTATAACACCACCTACTGCAGTTCCATGTCCGCAAATCCATTTAGTTGCCGACTGTACAACCACATTTGCTCCATGATCAATTGGTCGAAATAGATAACCGCCAGCACCAAGAGTATTATCCACGATTAAAGGCAAATCATACTCTTTTGCAATGGCTGAAACCTTCTCAAAATCAGGGATAGAAAATTTTGGATTCGGTAATGCCTCAACATAAATTGCTTTTGTATTTTCATCGATCAAAGGCACAATTGTTTCAGGCTCATCAATATCAACAAATCGGCACTCAATCCCCAAACGTTTAAATTGAACTTTGAACTGGTTATAAGTTCCACCGTATATTTGAGCAGCACTTACAAAATTGTCGCCACACTCAAGAATATTGGTTAGTGCAAGAAATTGAGCCGCCTGACCAGAACCTGTTGCAACAGCAGCAACACCACCTTCCAGTGCTGCAATTCGCTTCTCAAAAACATCATTAGTTGGGTTCTGTAAACGGGTATAAATATTCCCGAATTGCTTCAAACCAAATAAGTCTGCTGCATGCTTAGAATCGTTGAATGTATAGGCAGTTGTTTGATATAATGGTACCGCTCTTGAGTTAGTTGTTGCATCAACTTCCTGACCTGCGTGTATTTGTAATGTTTCGTATCTTAAATTTTCAGACATAGCTATTCGTATTTTGAACAGGCTGATAGCTGTTAGCTATTTGCTTTTTTATTAGCATGGCCACCAGTTTTCCTGATTTGCCATCCAGCACAAAAGCCTACTCCTTGATTAAAAAAATTGTTTAATTGGTTAGAAACCTAAAAGGTTTCGAATGGTCACAAATACAGATCTATCTTATCAGTAAACTATCTGAATGTGGTTTTTTCAGGTTTAGTTGTACCTATTCCTTGTTCTGAAAATACAGAAACATGAAAATTAAGCAAGATTGAATTTGAGTTCCCTAATCGGAGTTATTTTATACGCACCGGCATCTAAAAAAGGGGAAATTTTATAGACAGAATGCGTTATAGCATACGCATAGCCATTTGCATTCGCATCATTGGAGTTGATGCATTATGTAGTTGCAAATGTAAATTTAACTCCTGTGGAGTTACCTGATTGATGTAATGATTTTCTGTCTTCATAATTTCTAATTTATATTCACCAATTACTTGGTCAGGATTTGACACCTTTCGGTTTTGGTACCGCGGTTGTCAGAAGGTCATCGAGCCTGTTCTCTCACTTCTTCTGTATAAATTATAGATATCCTCCTAGGAGTTTTACCTTAAATAACTTTGACAAAGATAGAGAAGTTTTTTAATTGTCCAAACAATTAAGACCTCTTTGTCTTTTTATTTTTTAAGTTAAAATCCTAAACCAACACAAATTGAGCTGTGTCTCTACTTCGCTGTTCTAACAGTATTTCTCTACCTTTCGTCATTCTTTCAACTGCCTCTTGGTTATGATGACGAATGGTTATCAATTCCAAGTCATCATTGTATTTTACCTCAAAATCGATTGATATTTCTTCAATTAATTCTTTTAATCGTCTGTCAGAATTATCAACACAGACCGAAAAACTAATTGCTGAATTCTGAATTAAATTTACTTTGACGCGATGTTTTGCAAACAAGGAAAACAAGGAACTCAACTTTTCTTCCAAAATAAAAGAGAAGTCAATTGGGCGAATCGAAATCAAGACCTGATCCTTTTTTTGAATGTAAACAGGAAGTAAATAATCTAATTTTTTAGATGCGGTGCTAATTAAAGTTCCCGATTCATTCAAATCAAGAAAAGAGCGCACTTGCAATGGAATCTTTTTCTTTTTTATTGGTTGTATTGTCTTTGGGTGGATCACCTTTGCTCCATAAAATGCAAGCTCTATTGCCTCCTGATAAGTAATCCGTTCTAATTTTTGTGCATCTGGCAACCATTTCGGATCTGCATTCATGATTCCTGGTACATCTTTCCAAATTGCCAACTTATCAGCATCTAAAATATAGGAAAGAATTGCGGCTGAATAATCAGAGCCTTCTCTTCCTAAAGTAGTTGTTTGATTGGTTTTTGTTCCACCAATAAAGCCTTGAGTTATATAAACGAAAGTACTGTTGAAACTAAATGTTTGTGAGACCAACTTCTCTGATAATTTCCAATCAATTCTCCCCTCTTTGTATGTATCATCCGTTTTTAAACAAGTACGAATATCTACCCACTTATTTGGACGACCACTTAAGCGAAGAAATTCAGATACAATTGTGGTTGAAATCAGCTCCCCGAAAGATACAATTTGGTCATACTCAAATTCAAAACACAAAGACGGCTCTTTTTCAAGATATTGTGACAATTGATTAAAAAGAACTTCAATCTTTTCATATACTGCATCCTCTTTTTTAGGAAACAATTCATTTACTATTGATAAATGATATTGTTTTACAGCTAATAATTTAGAGTCTTGATCATTTTTATTAAAAAAGGCTTCAACAATTTCTTCCAACGCATTAGTCGTTTTCCCCATAGCAGAGAGAACAATTATTGTTTCCTCCCTATACGACTGAACGATCTTCACAAAATTACGCACGCCATCAGCACTATTTACCGAAGCTCCACCAAATTTAAATATGTTCATCAGATAATTATTAAAACGATTCTTAAATTAACACTTTAAACTCTATTCTTAGAATTAAAAAATGAAGTTACTAAATATTGTATTAGCATTTTCATCTTTACCAAAAATTAAAGAATTCTGTTCTAATTTTCGCTTCTCAAACCATAAAAAATGACACAATTTCACTTCTCTTAAAAAATCATCTAATTGTTAATCAAATTGGCTAAAATAATGAATCACTACCTCTACCTAGTATACCTAGGCCGATACCCCCAAAAACACCTCCCGAAAACGTTTGAAATAAGCTTTAGGAGGTTCAATAAAAAAAATTAACTTTATGGCACCAAACAAGACCAAACCAAAAGCCAAAAAAAATGACTGAACAGAATAACGTTCAAACACTGAACCAGTTCATAATTCAGCGTCAAGCTGAATACCCAAATGCCTCGGGTGAATTATCTCGTATGCTACATCACATTGGCATTGCTTCTAAAATTGTAAATCGTGCTGTTAATAAAGCAGGCTTAGTTGATGTTTTAGGAGCTCATGGAGATCAAAATGTACAAGGGGAAGATCAACAAAAGCTAGATATTTTTGCAGATACGCATTTCATAGATGCACTTAGAGCAAGTGGTGAATGTGCCGCAATAGCCTCGGAAGAGCAGGAAGATATGATCATTTTTGATGATGAAATGGGACGTAATGCAAAGTATGTTTTTTGTATGGATCCACTTGACGGTTCTTCGAATATTGATGTGAATGTTTCTATTGGAACAATCTTCTCAATTTATCATCGTGTAAGTAAAAAAGGAGAATTACCAACCAAAGAAGATTTTTTGCAGGAAGGAACAAAACAAGTTGCTGCAGGCTATGTGATTTATGGATCTTCGACTATGCTTGTGTATTCTACAGGTAATGGTGTAAATGGATTTACTCTGGATCCTTCAATTGGAGAATTCTGCTTGTCACATCCTAATATTAAGACACCAAAGAATGGAAATATTTATTCCATTAATGAAGGAAACTATATCAACTTCCCAGAGGGTGTGAAGAAGTTTATCAAGTATTGTCAGGAGAAAGATTCAAAGACGAGTCGTCCTTACACATCGCGTTATATTGGATCCTTAGTAGCTGATTTTCATAGAAACTTGTTAAAGGGCGGTATTTTTATTTACCCTAATACCAGTAAAAATAGTAATGGTAAATTACGCTTACTTTACGAATGTAACCCTGTTGCCTTTATTGCAGAACAAGCCGGAGGTTTGGCTACGGATGGCACACAACGAATTTTAGAAATCAAACCAGAATCTCTTCACCAACGTGTTCCTTTTTATACTGGATCAACAAAAATGGTGGAAAAAACAGAAGAATTTCTACATTTCTTTAACAACATCTGAAACAGGATTTTCAGAAAAATAAAGTAACACACTACTATTAACAAAAGCCACTTCGTAAGAAGTGGCTTTGTTTATATGTAAAATCAATTGTAAACTAAACCAATATTGTTTTACCTGGCTCTAAATTTAAACTTCTTAAAATTTTATTTAATTCGATTAAGGATTCTTCATCAATTAAACCTACATTAATTTTTATTTCCGTCTTTTTCGTCTTTATAACATAATTACCTGAAGCTGATTTTACACAAACAACTTCTGATAAACTAATCCTTCTAGGTATTAACGAATTCTTGCAAAGAACTCCACTTTCAATTGTTAGAAATTGATTTTTCGATTCGTAAATATAGGTTGCGATATGAGTTACTCCTAAGACAATATACGCATAGTCATTCCATCTCAATTGTTCATTAAACAAAAGGTTTGCCACACCTAATAAGATCCATGCAATTCCAAAATAAAGGAAGTATTTTAGTCTTTTTCTTTTGTACTTTATTCTCATTTTACTTATCTCAAATATTAATTACAGCAAAAAAGTGCATTCAATCTGTTCCGTAATTACATTTTATCATAGAACAACGATTTCCGATAATTCTTACTCGTACTTAAAATTTTATCAAGAAATTTTTTCTGTGCATTTACATTTTGCATATCAGCTTTAAGAGCACTATAAAGTTGATCCATTTTCTGCTTAGTGATTTTATTAGGCGTCCTTATCTTATCCAAATGCCTCTTAGCGGTATCAAAAGAACTAAAAATATCATCCATCATTTCAATTAAATATTCATCTCCTTTGTCAGGCTTAAATAAATCATTTCTGAAATCAATAAATCTATTTAGCGAAAATATACCTTCCTTATACGCCTTTAAAGCTAAATTATATTTCATTGTCACATCTCGTTTATAACAAGATTCTATTGCCTTTTCCAATTCTAAACTATAAACATAACTCAAATAATTATTTATACCACCTTTATCAATTCTACCTTTAATGCAAATGATCCGCGCAAGATCATATTGAGAACTATATTTCTTAATACTATCCCGATAATTAAAATAAACGTCTCTATTTTTCCCTATTGTTTTTCCCTTTTCAAACTCTATATTTGATACCGGATAATTTAACAATTGCCATATTGGATCAAATGGCATATGGGTCTTTATTGCATTTTCAGCTCTCATCTGAAAATAATCATAGGTCATCTTCTTTTTGAAAGATCTCTTACGTAACTCACCTGCTCCCCAGGTAGGATCAAAAACAAACCACCTGAAATCAATCTTTGCAACACACCAAGCATGAGGGCTTCTACTAATAACTCCTTTCTCCTTTGTATAACCTACTACAATGTAGGATTCAATCCCTATTTTATTTACAATTTCATTAAATAAAATGGTATAATTTTGACATGTCCCTTTTCTATTTTTTAAAGTGACCTCTGAATTCCTCTCTATATTAAACTTATACATACTTTCAACATCATAACTGATATTTCTTGTAATCCAAGAATAGGCCGCTTTTACCTTGTTACTTTCCGATCTTAAATTAGCACTTATGTAATTGGCTATATTTTTAGTGTTTGTAGTAAGAGAATCAGGAATATTAAATCTATAGCTATTAGACTTAAAGCTGTCAGGATCAAAATTTTCTATTGTATGTTGTCCCATTGATATTGTATTTGAACAATATAAAATGACGAACAACAAACTCATTCTCATCGTTAATTTTTTATGAAAGGTAAACGCCATATTCTTTCAATTTATTAATGCAGTTTTAAAATATCAATTTTTTATGATAAAATGAATCATCGACACAACAAAAAATACTAAACATATTCATTACAAATACACACTCTATTTAAGGTTGTTATAAAGGATGTCTTTATTCTAATCAATCGGTATTCATACATAAAAACAATAAGATTTTTTTTTACCAAGCGCAAGTGCTTTTCACAAAAAACACAAGTTACAATTCCAATATTAGATAAAGAATTTCATCTATTAGCCATGAGACATCACACTAATTGCTTGACACTTAAAAACCATTTTTGTAAATTAAAACTTGTATTACTTACAGATCTCTCAGTATAAAATTGCGCGTTTAGCATCCATTTCTGCACGAAAACAAAAAAAATATGGAAAATTCAATTTCAAAATTATTGATTACTATCATTCTAATCACTATTCCTGCGATTATCTTTTCACAAGATCAAAAGGTAATTATTAATGATTTAGAATTAAATGAAATACAGCTAAATGAAATTGAAACGAAATATGGAGTTCAACCAAAAGCTGGAAATTATTGGTATGATAGCAAAAGTGGTTTGTATGGAGTTGTTGGTTATGCTTCTTATGGATTCATGTTGTCTGGTCATGATTTTGGAGAGTTAAGACAAGATGCTTCTAATGGTAACACAAATGTAATTGTAAATGGCCGTGAACTTCCTAAAAACGAATGGATGGTCTGGAGTTACGTTTTGGGTTATTACATTCAAGTTGGAAATTACTGGTTCGATCATCAAGGTAATGCTGGTTATATTGGCAACCCAATTCCAACAGTTAATTTATATTTAGCTGCCCAACAAAACTATTATACCGGACAAGGCAGCGCTGGTGATAACTTTTGGTCTACCCGATTTAGTGCAGGAAATTCCGATCGCGGAAATACGCGAGGATATGTGAGTGTACCTGGCCATGGTCCTGTTGGGTACGGATTTTGAACTAAACCTCTAACAAACAAGTCAACTCATCACTCGTCATGCTTGGAATAAATTCGGTGATCGAATAATCAGCTAAATCATTTTTATGGAAAGGATCCATTGCTAAAACTTCTTCCAACTGACTCTTATCCTTCATTTGTGATAGAATAATGCCACCCGTCCTAGGGACTTTTCTTCCCGAAGCCTTAAAATTACCTAAAGCATATTGCTCCTTTAAATATTGAACGTGATTATTCAATTCGGCCTCTACTTTTTCTAAAGGAACTTTATAGGTTAATGATATAATGAACATGATTTATTATTTGCTTTGTATTTAATGAAAAACCAAGTTTCGAAAGTAACTATTATTTATAATCAGTGAAATTAAAGAATCTAAAAATATTGGAACAATTACTGTCATTTATTTCACCCTTTCGCCTATCGGCACTTTCCCTTAAAAGGGAAAGATTGAATTTGAAAATACACTGCTAAATATTCTTTACCAATCTTTGTACTTTTTCTTTGGTTCTTGATCCTTTCTCCTTGTTACTTGGCACTTTGTTCTTGATCCTTGTCACTTTTAACCTGTCCCTAAAATATTTTCCCTAAATTTGCCAATCAAATAATAAAAGGATAAGGATTTGGAACTAAAGCAACTTATACAAATTTTCTCTGAGCATCCTGCTCGTTATAGCATTGAAAAATACCTAGAACAAAAAAAGAACTTTCAACTTCATTTAAAAGGTGCAATTGGATCTTCTTTGTCATTGGTTATATCTGCACTTTCGCCAAGTAAACGTCCACATGTTTTAATTTTTAACGATAAGGAAGAAGCAGCGTACTTCTACAACGATTTGTGTAATCTTATAGATGATAAAAGTGTTTTGTTCTTTCCATCGTCATACAAACGATCGGTACAATACGAGAAAACAGATAGTTCCAATATCATTCTTCGTGCTGAATGTTTAAAACGATTAACTTCAGACCAACATCCAACATTTATCATCACCTTTCCAGAAGCTATTGTTGAAAAGGTAATTACGCAAGGGCAATTAGAAGAAAACACCTTAAGCATTAAAGTCGGAGAAAAATTATCGCCTGAATTTGTTGAAGAAGTACTGGTAGATTATGAATTTGAGCGAGCCGATTTTGTTGTAGAACCAGGACAGTATTCTATTCGAGGAAGTATTATCGATATTTTTTCCTTTTCGGATGAACAACCTTACCGAATCGATTTCTTTGGAGAAGATGTAGATTCCATTCGTATGTTCGATGTGGAAAATCAGCTTTCTATTAAAAAATTCGAATCGGTTGATATTATCCCAAACATACAAGAGAATCTGTTAAAGGAATCACGAATCTCATTCCTTTCCTTTGTTCCTAACAATACAATTTTTTGGTGTAAAAACTTCCAATTTTCTTGCGATAGAATTCAGTCTATCTACGAAAGTACAATTGAGAAAGTACCTTTTTTAGAACTTGGAGAAGACCGAGTTTCTACTAAAGATTATTTAATAGACAGCAAAGAATTCTTACATCAGATTAATGAGTTTTCCATTCTTGAATTTGGTCAGAAATTCTTTTTAGCTGCGCAAGAGGTTATTCAATTCAATCAAAGCCCTCAGCCAGCTTTCAATAAAAATTTTGATTTGCTCGGTCAGGAATTGATGAATAATAATGCAAAGCAGAAAGCAACTTTATTCTTTCCGATAATCCGAAACAAATCGAAAGGATACACAACATATTTGAAGATAAAGGAATTGAAGTTGAATTCCAAGATGTAAATCAAACGCTTCACGAAGGCTTTTCTGATCAGGATTTGCGAATTTCATGTTATACCGATCATCAAATTTTTGACCGGCATCATAAATTTAAACTAAAGAATGCGACGGTTCATAAAGCGAAAGAAACAGTCACCTTAAAGGAAATAAATAGGCTTCATCCTGGAGATTTTATTGTGCATTCCGATCATGGTATTGGTCGTTTTGGAGGATTGCAAAGAATTGAAACCAATGGAAAATCGCAGGAAGTTATTCGTTTGGTTTATAAAGATGACGATATTCTTTTTGTGAGTTTGCACTCATTGCATAAAATATCAAAGTATAAAGGGAAAGACGGATCTGCACCTAAAATATATAAACTTGGTACTGGTGCTTGGCAAAAACTAAAGGATAAAACCAAGTCTAAGATTAAGGATATAGCTAAGGATCTTATTTTGCTCTACTCAAAACGTAAAGCCGAACGAGGATTCCAATTTAGCCCTGACAGTTTCATGCAGCAGGAGCTAGAGGCATCCTTTATATACGAAGACACACCGGATCAGGTAAAAGCGACTAAATCGGTGAAAGAAGGTATGGAATCTGCTATCCCAATGGATAGATTGGTTTGTGGTGATGTAGGATTTGGGAAAACCGAGATAGCTATACGTGCTGCATTTAAGGCTGTGGCCGATGATAAGCAAGTTGCAATTCTGGTTCCTACAACCATATTGGCTTTCCAACATTTTAAAACTTTTTCAGACCGATTGAAGGATTTTCCATGTACGATTGATTATATCTCGCGAATGCGAAAGCCAAAGGATCAAAAGGAGACCTTAAAGAATCTGAAAGCTGGTAAAGTTGATATACTAATAGGAACACATCGAATAATTGGAAAGGATATTCAGTTTAAAGATTTGGGACTTTTAATCGTTGATGAGGAACAAAAGTTTGGTGTATCTGTGAAAGAAAAACTAAAGCAGATGAAAGTGAATGTAGATACATTGACCCTAACTGCAACACCAATTCCTCGTACACTTCAATTCTCATTGATGGGGGCACGCGATTTATCTATTATTAATACGCCACCACCAAACCGTTACCCAATTGCTACCGAAATTCATAATTTTAATGAAGATATTATTCGTGAAGCTATAACTTACGAGGTTGAGAGAAATGGTCAGGTTTTCTTTATTCACAATAGAGTTCAGAATATTCACGAAGTAGAAGCCATGCTTCATCGTGCTGTACCGGGTATTTCTACCATTGTGGCACATGGACAAATGGATGGGCCGAAGCTTGAGAAGATTATGCTTGAATTTATTCGGGGTGATTACGATGTTTTAATTGCGACAACAATTATCGAGTCGGGGCTTGATATTCCAAATGCAAATACCATTATTATAAACAATGGGCAGAATTTTGGTTTAAGTGAGCTGCATCAGTTACGTGGGCGTGTTGGCCGTTCCAACAAGAAAGCCTTTTGTTATCTTCTAACACCACCAATGGAGTCGATGACTCAAGAGGCCCGACAGCGTTTAAACGCTATCGAGAGTTTTTCAGAACTAGGATCTGGCTTTAATATTGCCATGCAGGATTTAGATATTCGTGGTGCAGGTAATTTATTAGGAGGAGAACAAAGTGGTTTTATTTCTGATATAGGATATGAAACCTATCAGAGAATTTTAAATGAAGCGATCTTAGAACTTAAGGAAACTGAGTTTAAAGATGTGTTTGCCGAAGAAAAAGCACAAGAGGAAATAGAAATTAAGCGATTCATTACGGATTGTCAGATTGATACTGATTTGGAGATTCTGTTCCCTGAATCATATATTGAGAGTATTTCAGAACGTATTCGTTTGTACCGAGAACTAGATAATATTCAAAAGGAAGAGGAAATAGATGTTTTCGCAAGCCAACTTAAAGATCGATTTGGTGAAATCCCGGAAGCATCTATTGAATTACTTAATGTGGTTCAATTAAGATGGTTTGCACTTGATTTGGGTATTGAAAAACTGATTCTTAAAAGCGGTAAGCTAGTTCTTTATTTTATTTCTGATCAAAGCTCTGCCTTTTATCAATCAGCCCAATTTAGTAAGGTCTTACAATTCTTACAAACGCAACCAATTCCGTGCAAAATGAAGGAAGCAAAAAATCGTTTGAGTCTAAGTTTCGATAAAATTAACAACATAAAAAAAGCCAGTGAAATACTGACTTTAATTAATACTTTATAATAATAAGAATTCCCATTCAAATTTGAATGGGAGTTTATTTTTTTAAGAACATGCTTTTGTATCTCTTATATAACATACAATGCCCGTTTCTTCACCGTTATCATTTTTAAGCAGATTAGCCATTAGCTTTAAGTCTTTTTTTTCATTCTTAATGTCTAAAGAAACATCCACCTTATAAATTCCATTTTCTCTTACCGGACTTAATATATCTCCAACAAAAGATTTTTCTTCTCCTTCAATAATTACTTCTTCGTATTCCTTTCCAAGAACTTTAGCTTCTTCAATTCCAAAAATACGTTCGCAGGCTCTATTCCATGATTTAATTGTTCCATTTAAATCGAAAGTAACAACACCATCTGCCAAATTATTAATAATGTTCGCTTTTTCAGCTAACAATTGACGATATGCAAATTCCTGGGTGATATCTCTAACAATTAATTGCAAATTCATTTTCCCGTTAAACTCAATTTGAGCACCAGTTAAACCAACATCAAAAAGTTCACCATGAATTGTTTTCAACTTAAGATGTGTATAGGCAATTCCTTTTTCCATTGCTAGAGACGTTTCCAAACGCTCTTTGAAAATAGGGGCATAATGTTCATCTACAAAAGAAAGCAATGGCAAGCCCATTAAATCTTCAATGTATGCTGTTTTGAAAAGTTTTAAACCCAAGCAGTTTAAATATTCAATCAATCCATTTTCATTAATTACGATAATGGCCTCAGGAGAATCAGTAATAAAATTTCTAAACCGTTGTTCACGCATTTTCTGATCCAAATCGAATTGATGTTTGTAAAAAGCCAATTCTATTGAAATACCCAATTCTTTTTTATCAATGGGTTTTACAAGATATCCATACGAGTGGGTATTGATTACTCTTTGAATTGTACTTTCCTCAGTATCGCTCGACAAGAAAATAACTGGAATATCAAATTTAGATTTAATTAATTCGGTGGTTTGAATTCCATCCATGCTTCCACCTAAATGTACATCCATTAAAATAATGTCAGGCTTTAAGGTTTCGCATAAACGAATAGCTTCCTTACCATCTTCTACAATTTCCAAAAGATCATATCCTAATTCTTTCAAGAACATTCTAAAAATGGTCGAAATCAAACTATCATCCTCTACAATTAATATTTTTTTCTTCATCAATCTGAAATTGAATAATTAATCGAATTAACTCTACATTGACACTACATCCTATCATTTCTTCGCATTAAAATTGAAGATGTAAAACCTCTTCCCTTTAAAATGATTTTGTAAAACCATAGTATCACTCCAATATATGCATAAAGTTTGCTAATTTTAAGCGATTTTACAAGATATTTATAATAATTAAGTTTACATTTTTTCTTTTGAATCTAATAATCGACATAGGAAACACGCAAATAAAAGCAGCCTTATTTGAAAACCATCAATTGGTGAAGCTTTTTACATCAAGTAAGCCTGAAATTGATTTTATCAAAGAAATCTTTTCGCGGACAGATAAAATTCAAAACGCCATTGTTTCCTCGGTTCGAAAATCTCCTGAAGAATTAGTCTCTTTCTTAAAACAACAGTGTGGGAAAGCAATATTTTTTAATTCCGAAATTGCTATTCCACTTGAAAATTTATACGAATCGAAAAGCACATTAGGATATGATCGTCTAGCCGCTTGTGTTGGTGCTTATGGCAATCACCCCAATCAAAATCTTCTTGTGATAGATGCAGGAACTGCAATTACTTTTGATTTTGTGAATGATAAAGCACAATATATAGGAGGTTGTATTTCACCGGGATTAAAAATGAGATTTAGAGCTCTGCATGAATTTACTCAAAAGCTTCCTGAACTTTCCCAAAATGATGACTTTCATCTAATAGGCAAGAATACCAATGATGCAATTGTATCAGGTGTTCAAAATGGTTTACTGTTCGAAGTTGATGCTTATATCAACAATTTAAAAAATGCTCATCGCAACATAGAAGTTATTTTTACTGGTGGCGATGCTCCTTTTCTTGTAAAATCAATCAATAACAATGCAATCTTAGCTCCTGAGATCGTGTTAGAAGGCTTAAACAAGATACTGGAATTTAATTTGTTGAATCACTCTTAATAATCACTTTTCTTTGCAACTTTCCAATTTATTTATAGTTTTGCATTGAGCTCAAAAAAAGAGCAGTTGAAGGACGTTTTTAAAGCTTGTACAAATTTTTGGTACGAGTTTTGCAGTTTTAATTCTGACATAACTAAAACTTTCGTTATATTTATAGCATGATTTTGAAATCTGATTTTATCAGTAAAATCTAGTGATCGAAATTTTAGTTTAGAAACAAAAAGAAACTTGATTATAAAAATTAGTAATATGAAGACAAGAATTTTATTCGTAACAATGGTTCTTTTGTTTTCAGGTCTGTTTACTTCAAAAGCACAGACTTTGGAATCAAAATATGGGTTAGATAGTACTCAGACAATTTTGAATGCATCTCTTTATATTGAGATGGTAAAGCAAAAAAATTATACTGAAGCATTATCACAATGGAGATATGTTTATAATAATGCTCCTGCCTATCAGAAGTCTACTTATATTAATGGTGTGAAAATCATGACTGCACAATTGCGTGCTACAAAGGATTTCAAGTATGTGGATACCTTGATGATGATTTACGATAAAAGGATTAAATATTTCGGTACCGATCGTAAGTATTCTAAAGGATGGATTCTTGGTCGTAAAGGTGGTGATTTATTCAAATACAAAAAGAAAAGTATTCCTGCTGTTAAAGAAGCTTATAGTATTCTTAAGCAGTCAATCGAAATTCAAGGGTTGAAATCAGAAGCTAAGGTAATTGCTAATACAATGGAAGCTTCTAAAATTTTGGTTCAAAACAACGAGATTGAAGCAGAAGAAGTAATCGACAACTATCTATTGTATATGGATATGGCGAAAAAGCAAATGGATGCTCAAACGGATGAAAAGAAGAAAGCTAACATTAACAATGCTAGATTAAACGTTGAGAAGATTTTCTTTGCTGCAGGTGTAGCTGACTGTGAAACATTAAGTAATATTTTCACGCCTAAGTTTGAAGCAAATCCTGAAGATATGGTTTTGATCAACAAGATCATGAAAATGTTGAATCGTCAGGAGTGTGAAGATGGTGCTTTATATGCAAAAGTAGCAGAGCAGAAATATAAGCTTGAGCCTAGTGCTGATGCAGCTCACAACTTGGCTAAAATGTTTATCAAGAAAAAGCAATTTTCTAAAAGTAAGGTTATCTAAAACAGGCCATCGAATTGGAAGAAGATGCTGATGTTAAAGCTGATTTACACTATAAATTAGCATATATCAAATTTTCAAAAAAAGAATATGCTGGTATGAAGTCTAACGCTTTAAAAGCTGCAGCATTAAGATCAAACTGGGGACAGCCTTACTTATTAATTGGAAAAGCATATGCTGCTTATAGCCAAAAATATGGTTCTACTGAATTAGAAAAGCAAGCTGTATATTGGGTTGCGGTTGATAAATTCAAGAAAGCTAAGAGCGTAGATCCTGAGTGTGCTGAAGAAGCTCGTAGTTTAATTAACGATTACTCAAGACACTTTCCAAGAACAGAAGAAGCTTTTTTCGAAGGAATTAAGCAAGGTGATACTTATAAAGTAGGTGCTTGGATTAACGAATCGACTAAAGCAAGATTAACAGAATAACACATTGAAAAATATCAACAATATTATCAAAAGCATTGTTGCCCTGGTTGGGGCGACAATGCTTTTGTCTTGTGAAAATAACATCAAAGAGGTACAAGATGCCACAAGCAAAGAAGACACTCCTGAAGTATCGGGCGAAGAAGTAGAATTTATCTATACCGATTCAACCAGAATTGTACATCGTGCATTTGCTGTAGAATTTACCCAAATTACTACGGAAGGTAAAGAATATGATGAATTCCCTAAAGGAGGAAAACTGATTTCATACGATAAAGATGGCACTGTAGCTGGACAAATTGAAGCCAAGTATGCCAAACACATTGTCTCTGAACAATTATGGGAACTTCGTAACGATGTTGTCGCTGTAAGTGACGATGGTAAAACCATTAACACTGAATTAATGTATTGGGATCAGAAAAAAGGTGAGATTTACTCTGATCAATATGTGAGAATTACTGATGAAGATGGTCAAGTTTTAGAAGGCAATAGTTTTTCTTCAGATGAGAAAATGAATAATATTATATTGAAAAAAGTTTCTGGTGAAGTATATTTAAAAGATGAAACAGAACAATAAGATAAAATTCATATTATATTGCAACTAAAATCATTTATAACGTGAAACAGAAACTACCTTTTATTTTAGAAATCATTTGGTTTGTGGTTATGATTGTAGCTCTAGCAGCTGCCATTCACAAAACTACACAATCAGGTTTTTCTGAGAGCATTTTACTTTATGTTATCGCTCTTGTTGCAACATTAATGTTCGCCAGTAGAAGATACATGAGAAAGTTACAAGAGAAAAACCAATCCCCGAAATAAATGAATGACCTGATCATCATTTTTATCATGTTAGCTTTGTCGGCTTTTTTCTCCGGCATGGAGATTGCTTTTGTTGCTGCCAACAAGCTAAGAATGGAACTTGATAAGAGTAAAAATACTTTGACCTCAAGAATCATCAATATTTTTACGAATCATCCTGGTCATTATATTTCAACCATGTTAGTTGGCAATAATATTGCATTGGTTGTTTATGGTATCATGATGGCTAAAATTCTAGAGCCAAGTATTGCTAATTGGGTCGATTCTGAGTTGTTGATAATGACAATACAGACCTTATTTTCTACGCTTTTAATTCTGTTTACTGCAGAGTTTTTACCCAAAACACTTTTTAGGCTAAATCCAAATTTCTCCTTGAACCTATTTGCGGTGCCAGTCATGTTTTTTTACATTGTCTTCTATCCGCTTACCTCGTTTACCATTTTTCTATCGAAGAACATTATCTATAAGGTCTTCAAAACAAAAATCAGCGAAGACGAAGAAACCAGAGCATTTGGAAAGGTTGATTTGGATCATTTGGTGCAGGAAGGGCAAGAAGGGCAAACTGTTTTAGACGAAGATGAGCATAACATGAAACTTTTTCGTAATGCTCTGGATTTTTCGAATGTGAAGCTACGTGAGTGTTTTGTGCCTAGAACTGAGATTGAAGCCATGGAAATGGGTGGTGAAATTGATGTGCTGACACAGCGTTTTATTGAAACGGGCTATTCGAGAATCATGATTTATAAAGAATCTATCGATAATATTATTGGTTACGTCCACTCTTCGGTTCTATTTAGAAATCCTCAGAGTATAAAGGCGGCTTTAAGCCGTGTTATTATTGTACCGGAAACAATGGCTGCTCACAAACTATTAAATTTGTTTACCCGAGAGCAGAAAAGTGTAGCAGTAGTGGTTGATGAGTTTGGAGGCACATCTGGAATGGTAACCATTGAAGATATAATGGAAGAGATTTTCGGTGAAATTGAAGATGAACATGACAATATTGACTTAGAGGAAGAAAAAATTTCGGATACTGAATATATCTTATCTGGACGGTTAGAAATAGACTATTTAAATGATAAGTATGAACTAAATCTGCCTGAATCGGAGGATTTCGAAACACTTAACGGCTATTTGTTATTTACCCATGAAAGTATTCCCAAATACAATGAAACCATTCGCATTGAAAATTTCCATTTTAAAATAATGGAAGTAAGCAGTACAAGGGTTGACAAAATCCGCCTAACAATTCTCGAATAATTCTCCTTTTTTATATTGGAGAAACTCAGGAAGAACTTCACTATTTATATCAATAACAAATACGCTTTTATCTGATTTTTCTCTACAAATATGTAGGTAAAAGCCTTTCTTATCAGTCATTAACAGATCTGTTTTTCAATCTCTTCTTATTTTACTATAAAACCTAACAATCCTAATGAAATAAAAGGCGATCATTTCCCATTTTTTTGTATATTCGTAGCCTATTTTAAGAATAATTAAATCTTTTTAGATGGCAACATTACAGAAAATAAGAAACCGCGGAGTTTTTATAGGAATTATCATTGGTGGAGCCTTGTTGGCATTTATAGCTGGTGACGCCTTAAAATCAGGTGGTTCTCTTTTAACAAACTCACGAAATGAGATGGCTGAAATTGCAGGGGAATCTGTGAATATTCGTGATTTTCAAAATCGTTTCAACCACAACCTAGAAGTAACCAAAATGATGGGAGGTCAGAACTCTATACCTTCTGATCAAATGGATAAGATCAGAGAGCAAGTTTGGCAACAAATGGTTCAAGAGATCGTAATGAATCGTGAGTACGATGAGTTAGGAATTTCGATTTCTTCTGACGAGTTATTTGACATGGTTCAAGGTCGTAATATCGATCCAACGATCCGTCAGATTTTCCAAAATGAAAACGGTCTTGTTGATAAAGATCAAGTAAGAGCAACACTTAAGCAACTGATGGCAGCTCCTGATGGAACGCCTCAAAAAGCATACTGGTTAAATATTGAAGAATCATTAATTGCTCAAAGAACCTTAACTAAGTATAATACTTTAATTGCTAAAGGTCTTTACATGCCAAGTGCAATGATTAAAGAAATGGCAACTAAAGGAAGTAAAAAAGTTGATTTCAACTATATCGTAAAAAGTTATAATCTTATTCCTGATAGTACAATTACTGTTACTGAATCAGAAATTAGAGAATATTATAACGATAATAAAGAACTTTTTAAGCAAGGCGAATCTAGAAAAATTGACTACGTTCCTTTTAGTATCGAGCCATCAACTGACGATTTTAAATACACTGAGAAGTGGATCGCAGATCAAAAGGAAGATTTCGCAAAAGAAAGTAACAATGTTCAGTTTGTTGAATTGAATGGTGATACTGATTTTAACGCATATTATTTCAAGAAAGACGAAATGTCTAATAAGGAAGTAAACGACTTTGCTTTTGCAGCTGCTAAAGGTGATGTTTTTGGTCCTTATGACGAGAATGATGCTTACAAATTAGCAAAGATTGCTGATGTTAAGATGATGGCTGATTCAGTTAAAGCTCGTCATATTTTAATTCGTCCGCTTAATGGAGATTTTAAAGCTGCTGAAGCGAAGGCTGATAGTTTGAAACAGCTAATTAATAAAGGAGCTAAGTTTGCTGAAGTAGCTAAAGCTAATTCTGAAGATCAAGGTTCTGCTGTGAATGGTGGTGATCTAGGTTGGTTTACTCAAGGACGTATGGTTCCTGAGTTTAACGATGCTGCTTTCTCATCAAAGAAAAATGAAATTAAGATTGTAACAACACAGTTTGGTGCTCACTTAATTCAGGTTGTTAATTTAAGCAAGCCAGTTAAAAAAGTACAGATTGCTGTTCTTGATCGTAAGGTTGAAGCGAGCACAAAAACAACTCAAGGTGTTTATGCTAGAGCTCGTACTTTTGCAGGAAACAATATCGAAAGAGCTGCTTTCTTGAAAGCAATTACTGCCGAGAACTTAAGTCGTAGAACTGCAAATCTTAAAAAAGATACCAAGTTAATTCCAGGATTAGAAAACTCTAGAGATTTAGTTAGAGCTGCATACAATACAGATGAAATGGAAAGTGTTTTACTAACACATGACAACTCAGCTGTATTTGAGTTTGGTAATAAGTTTGTTGTTGCTATACTTTCAAATATCAAAGAAGAAGGATATGCTTCAATTCAAGATCAAGTTTCTGCTATTAAGCGTGCAGTTAGAAAAGAAAAGAAAGCTGAGCAAATTATTGCTGCTATGAATAAAAATAGTGCAAGCGCTCAAAGTTTACTTTCTGTTGCTCAAAAGGAAAACTTGGAAGTTAAGAATGCTGCTGATGTATCATTCCAATCGTTCCAGATACCAGGTGCAGGAATTGAGCCAAAAGTTATCAGTACTGCTGCTTTACTTGAAAAAGGTAAGATCTCTTCAGCTATAGAAGGAAACCAAGGTGTTTACATGTTGGTTGTAACAAATGAAACTTCTGATGAAGTAACAGATATGACTGTTGAAGCTTTCAAATCGAGATTAGAGCAAGGTTACCAATACAGAGCAAACTATCAAGCATTCCAAGCATTAAAAGAAAATGCTAATGTTGTTGATAAAAGATACAAGTTTTACTAGAGATTAGTAAAACCACAAAAAAAGCGAGATGAATTTCATCTCGCTTTTTTTATGCCTAATTCCTTATGCCACATTAAAATTAATAGCATTTGATGCATCGTATACAGGCCCAAAAAAAGAGGCTTAGCCAAAGCTAAACCTCTTCAATGTATTTTCTCGTATGGTTTAAGCCAATACTGCTTTTACCTTATCAGCAATTGCTTTTCCATCAGCTTTTCCGGCCAATTGTTTCGATGCCATTCCCATTACTTTCCCCATATCTTTCATTGAAGAAGCTCCTGTTTTAGCAACGATCTCTTGAATTGCAGTAGTTAGTTCCTCATCACTTAGCTGAGCAGGCAAATACACCTCTAAAAAGCCCATTTCAAGCAATTCTTTATCTGCTAAATCTTCACGTCCACCAGACTTATAAGTATCTGCTGAATCTTTACGTTGTTTTACCAATTTTTGAACAAGCTTAACAGCTGAATCGTCATCTAATTCGCTAGCTCCAGTTTTAGTCATCTCCAGAGTAAAAGCCGTTTTCAATGCTCGAATAGCTTGTAATTTATCTTTTGCTTTTGCCTTCATGGCAGCTTTCATATCCGAATTGATCTGTTCTAATAAGCTCATTGTTCTGTCTATTTAAATTTTCAGTATGTATTCCTTATTCTTCGTCAAGAGTAAATTTAATTACTTTTCCTGATTGATATCCATGTCTACCCAAATTCTTTAACTTTCTTTTGTAAGCAGGTACATTTTCGATTTCATCAATTTCAGATTCTTTCAAATCAGTAAGAATCAGTTTTTCATCCACCACTTCTTCTTCTTCCAACTGCATTTTGGTTTGTTCTACAGTATTTGCCTGACCTCGTTTGGCATGAAAAGTCGTTGTTCTAGATTGCTGGTTCTGTTCTGGAATCAAACCATGATCAAAGCCAGTTGCAATAATTGTAACAGAAACTTTATCGCCCAAGGCAGAATCCTGGCCAGTTCCCCAGATAATATTTCCACTATCGCCAACAGCTTCGTATACATAGTCGGTAATTTCTCCCACTTCATCCATAGTTACTTCTTCCTGACCAGAACTAATATTCAATAAAATATTACGAGCTCCTCGAACATCATTACTATTCAATAATGGTGAGGTAAGAGCCTCACGAATGGCATTAACTGCACGATCTTCTCCTTCGGCACTTGCTGATCCCATAACTGCTACACCACTGTTGGTCATAACTGTTTTAACATCTTCAAAGTCAACATTGATATAACCATGCAGGGTTATAATTTCAGCTATACCTTTAGCTGCAGTGGCTAAAACATCGTCGGCTTTTGAGAAAGCTGTCGAAAGTTTTAAATCGCCATATATTTCAGAAAGTTTAGCATTATCAATGACCAGAAGGGAATCAACACTTTCCTTAAGTTTCTTAATACCCTCTATTGCCTGATTGATGCGTTGCTTACCTTCAAAACGGAAGGGAATGGTAACAATTCCAACCGTAAGAATATTCATATCTTTGGCAGCTTTTGCAATAATAGGAGCCGCTCCTGTACCTGTGCCACCGCCCATACCAGCTGTAATAAATACCATTTTGGTATTATCTTCTAGAACATCGGTAACATCATCTAAATTCTCTATTGCTGACTGTTCTCCTTTTTCAGGCTTATTTCCAGCACCACGTCCTTCTGTTAAAGATTCTCCAAGTTGAATTTTTTTAGGCACACTACTTTTCGCTAATGCTTGTGCATCGGTATTACAGATGACAAAATCAACGTCTTTGATGCCCTGCTGATACATGTAGTTAACAGCATTGCCTCCGCCTCCTCCAACTCCAATTACTTTAATAATTGAAGATTCGTCTTCTACTAAGCCAAAATCCATTAATTCCTCGCTCATTTCTTCTTATATTATACAGATCAAAATATTCAACAACTCGACACTACATAGAAGTATCATCATTATCAAAAATCTGTGTAAACTTACCTATAAACCAATTGTCTAATCCACCTTTCTTGTGTTCCTCTTCTGGTGTTTCTTCGACCTCAACAGGTTCCTTTTTTTGAACAGGAGCTTCTCTTTTCACTTCCTGTTCTTCAACCACCTCGCTACGCGCTTCCTCAGAACGTCTTCGCATCAATTCTTCTCGACGCTGCTTTTCTTCTCGTCTTTTTGCCGCTGCAATTTCCTCCGACTCAGCCGGATTCTCAATAATTAATTCCAATTTTGGAGCTGCGTCACGAACCGATTTTCTTGGCTCTATATTCAAATCAGGAATTGGATTTTCAGAGAAGCCAGTTGCAATTATGGTCACACCTAACTCATCATCCAACTGATCGCTATTCCCATTTCCCCATATAATGCTCACCTCATCACCTACTACATCATGAACGTATTCGGTAATTAGACTAACTTCTTGCATTGTAACCTCTTCTTTTCCCGATATAATATTCAATAGAATATTTCGAGCTCCGCAGATGTTATTGCTATTCAATAGTGGTGATGTAAGAGCTTCTTCGATTGCACGAATTGCTCTGTCTTCTCCAGAGGCAGATGCAGAACCCATAACGGCTACTCCACTATCACGCATCACAGTTTCAACATCGGCAAAATCGACGTTTACATAGCCGTGAACTGTAATAATTTCTGCGATACTTTTAGCTGCAATCGATAAAACATCATCAGCCTTTGCAAAGGCATCCGATAATTTTAAATCGCCATACATCATCCTTAACTTTTCGTTATTAATGATCAAAAGTGCATCAACATGTTTCTCCAGGTTTGCAATTCCTTCCATCGCCTGCTCAATTCTCCGTTTGCCTTCAAATCGAAATGGAATGGTTACAATGCCAACCGTTAATACACCTTGTTGTCTTGCTGCTTCTGCAATAATTGGAGCGGCACCAGTACCTGTTCCACCTCCCATACCTGCAGTAACAAATATCATTTTGGTTTTTTGGCTTAAAACCCTGTTTATTTCTTCGATGCTTTCCTTTGCAGATTCCCTACCACGTTCTGGTTTATTTCCAGCTCCTCTGCCTTCGGTAAGTGATCTACCAAGTTGCACTTTAATAGGTACCTGACTATTTTCCAATGCTTGTGCATCGGTATTACAAATTACAAAATCAACCCCTGTGATGTCCTCCTTTTACATGTGGTTAACAGCGTTACTTCCACCGCCACCAACACCAATCACTTTAATTATAGATTTCTCTTTAGGTTCAAAATCAACCGGTAACAATTCGTCAACCATGATCTCACAAGTATTAGGGTTACAAATATTCTATTTACATTTTCATATCATCAGTATCAAACAAAGCACCAAAAAACCGCTGTAATCCTTTCTTTTTTGGTTTATTCCCTTTGTCTGAATTCCGATTTTGAGTCTCTTGATCAGGCTTGTTCATTCCCTGCAACAGCAATCCGATTCCTGTTGAAAAGATTGGTAAATCCAAAGCTTCTTCCAATTCGATCTTATCAGAAGTACCTGGATATCCTACTCGAACATCAAGTCCAGTTTGTTCTTGCGTTAACAAGTCAAGATTTTTCAATAAGGCACCACCTCCAGTTAAAACAATTCCAGCTCCAATTTTATCATGTAAGCCAGTTATCTCAATCTGAAATTTCACACTATCAATAATCTCCTCCATTCTACATTGAATGATTTGAGCTAATGTTTTAAAAGAAATCTCTTTAGGATCCCATCCTCCAACACTTGGTATGGTAACTACCTTTTCTTCGGCAGCCATATCAGCCACAGCTTCACCAAACTGAATTTTTAGAGCTTCGGCTTGCTTAATTAGAACAGAACAACCTTCTTTAATATCACGAGTTACAATGTCTCCCCCAAATGGGATTACAGCCGTATGTCTTAATATACCATCGAAATATACAGTAATATCTGTAGTACCTCCTCCAATATCTACTAAAACAACACCAGCTTCTTTTTCCTCTTCGGTAAGCACTGCAAGCGAGGAAGCCAAAGGTTCCAAAACAAGCTCTTCAATCTCGAGCCCAACTTCTTTCACACATTTTTCAATATTACGTGCAGATGCAGTTCGCCCAATGATAATGTTAAAGTTACCATCTAATCTTCTTCCAGCCATTCCAACTGGATTTCGAATACCTGCCTCTTTATCCACAACAAAATCTTGTGGAATTACATGCAATATTTGTTCTCCGACCTCAATCGGAATTCTCAAATTTTCATTTAATATTTCGTCTACATCCGCCTTGGTAATTTCACCAATTCCATTCTGAATGTATTTAAATTGTCTGTTTTTGATACTTCTGATATGTTGGCCTGCTATACCAACATACACGCGAGAGATGTCTTTATTTGATTTTGCCATCAATTTCTCAACAACTTCTCGAATTGCTTCTATTGTATCTTCAATACTGTGTATAACTCCTCGTTTCACACCTTTCGAAACGGTCTTCTCCATTCCAAGAATGCGCAATTTCCCCTCGGAGTTTTTCTCTCCCAGAATGGCAACAATTTTTGTTGTGCCAATATCGATAGCTGCTATTATCTTATTTCTACCCGTCATTCTATTACTTTTTTGTGCAAACTACCTGATCCTTATACTTCAAGTTGATCGTTTTGTATGCATTCCAGCCTTTTTTTGAAAAACCTTCAGAATACAAAGCACCCAACTTTTGAAATTTCCGATGATAATTTTCTATACTCCCTAATTCAATTTTATGTGCACCAACGCGTGGAATCAATATATACTCTTTATTCCTACTAACATGTATCTGCGTTATTTGCGACTTCCAAAATTCATCATTTGTAATAAATTTCACCAAGTCGAACAGCTCTTCTTTTATCAACTTATCATTTACTGCCCCTGAAACAACTAAAACCCTTGATGTATAGTTCCTCGACAAAGGCATTTTCTCTCCTTCTTCGTCAATATAATACCCATTACCTTGAAGTATCCTAACAATTGGATTGCGTTGCTTAATTTCAACAATCAATTTTCCCGAAAGAGAATTGTAGACCTCCGATTTTTTCACGTAGGGAATTTGATCAATCAGCTCTTCCAATACCTCCTTGTTAATATCGGCAATTGGCAATCCTTCTAAAGAGGGATATTCCTTTTTTATAATTCTTTCAACATCAGAATTATTCACAAACCCCCTTGTTATGCTATCTACAACGTTAACTGTAGTGCCCGCAAAACTAAGCTTCTCATTTTTGCTGTTCGCAAAAGAAAAAACCACAATTAAATATCCAAAAAAGAATACCCAAACCAATATGTTCGCTACTTTCTTCAGCATTATATTCTTTGATTCAATACCTTTTCTATAGGTTCTACCAATTTATCAATATCACCTGCTCCCAAAGTTAATAATACTTCAAGTTCTATTTCCTTAAGTACTTCTATCAATTCCTCTTTCTTGCACAATTTAGAAGGCACTTTCAAATTTTTAAAAATAATCTCAGAAGTAACGCCTTCGATAGGCAATTCCCTAGCCGGATAAATATCCAACAAAATCACCTCATCCAGAAGATTTAAACTTTCGGCAAACCCATCAGCAAAATCCCGAGTTCTCGTGTATAGATGAGGTTGAAAAATACCCGTGATTTTTTTATCTGGATAAATGGCTTTAACCGATGAAATGCTTTCCCATAATTCTTTTGGGTGATGTGCATAATCATCAATAAATACTAAATTTTCATTTTTGATGCGATAATCAAACCTTCTGCGAACACCTTCAAAAGAAGCCAGCGCTATTCGAATTTCTTCTTCTTTCACTCCGCAAAGTAGAGCCACACTTGTTGCCGCTACTGCATTTTCTACATTTATCTTACCTGGATAAGAAAACTTTAAATTTTGAAGAACCCCACTTGGATGAATTAAATCAAATTGATAAAACCCTTCAACCAACTTCATGTTTTTCACATAAAAATCAGCCTCCTCTTTTAAAGAATAAGAGTAAGTTGATATGTCATTCGTTTTAAGAATCAAGCCCTTTTTATGAACTAAACTTCCTCCTTTTTTGATTTGAGAAACAAACTCCTGAAAACTTTTTTCCAACTCATTTTTATCGCCATAAATATCCAAATGATCCGCGTCCATCGAAGTTATTACCGCAATTTGTGGATGCAATTGTAAAAATGAACGATCGAATTCATCAGCCTCTAAAATAACCCAAGGGCTATTTTTTGAAAGCAACAAATTAGATTGATAATTACGCGAAATACCACCTAAAAAAGCATTACAGCCAAGAGATGATGTTTTAAAAATATGTGATGTAATAGTGGAAACCGTAGTTTTTCCATGCGTTCCTGCTATTCCTATTCCATTTAAATGATCGGAAAGCAAGCCTAAAACTTCAGAACGTTTTTTAATCACAAAATCATTTGCTTGAAAAAATTTCAATTGCGCATGACTAGAAGGTATAGCAGGAGTATAAACGACTAGCGTTTTTTCATTTGCTTTGTATGGCTCAGGAATTTGATTAAGCTCTTCGTCGAACGTAATTCCAATTCCTTCTTTTATTAATTCTGCGGTGAGTTGAGTCGGTGTTCGATCGTAACCAAACACATTCTTGCCAATGGAATGAAAATATCGAGCAATAGCACTCATTCCGATTCCACCGATGCCTATAAAATAAATATTTTTAAAATCCTCAATCCGCATAATCTATATTAATGCAATTATTTGTTCTGCAATTTCATCTGCTGCGTTTGGCTTAGCTAAAGCCTTGCAGTTTTCTGACAAAAGAGCTAATTTTTCTTCATCCTTAATCAATTCCAAAGCTGTACCTATCAACTTGTCCTCTGCTTCAATATCCTTAACCATTACAGCGGCATTTTTATTTACCAATGCCATTGCATTTTTGGTTTGATGATCTTCAGAAACATTAGGAGAAGGTACTAAAATACATGCTTTCTCGACCAGGCAAAGTTCAGAAATTGTACCTGCACCCGCTCTTGATATAACCATATCCGCGGCAGCATAAGCCAAATCCATACGACTTAAAAAATCGGATACTTTCAAGCATGGAATATCCCAATTGCTTAATTCTTCTCGAACTTTTTCAATGTAAAATTTTCCTGTTTGCCAGATTACCTGAACATCCGAATCTGACAGAGCTTTAAGTGACTTAAGAACACTGTTGTTAATTGTTCTTGCACCCAAACTTCCTCCCACAATTAGAATTGTTTTCTTTGCTGGATCTAAGTCGAAATACGCTACCGCTTCTTGTTTTTTAGAAGAGATATCAAGTAAATCTTTTCTAACCGGATTTCCCGTCATTAGAATTTTATCAGATGGAAAAAAACGTTCCATACCTTGGTAAGCCACACATATTTTATTGGCTTTTTTTGCCAGTAGTTTATTGGTAATTCCAGCGTATGAATTCTGCTCTTGAATCAACGAAGGAATTCCCATTTTATTTGCAGTGTGCAAAAGAGGACCACTTGCGTAGCCACCAACACCAATCACGACATCTGGTTTAAATTCTTTTATTATTTGCTTGGCCTTTCTTAGACTTTTGAATAATCTGGAAAAAAACTTTAAGTTCTCTTTGCTAAAATTTCGTTGTAAGCCTCTGATAGGTAAACCTATTATTTTGTAACCAGCCGATGGTACTTTCTCCATCTCCATTTTGCCTTCTGCACCAACGAATAGTATTTCAATATTGTCTTGTTTTGCCTTTAGAGCATTGGCAATAGAAATGGCCGGATAGATATGTCCTCCGGTTCCTCCTCCGCTAACTATTATTTTAATTTTCTGCATGCTTTAATTCTTCTTGTTCTTTTACTGAACGACTTACGCTTAAAATCATTCCCAAGGCTGCACTGGTAAATATTAACGATGTACCTCCCATGCTGACGAGTGGTAAGGGTTGCCCCGTAACGGGAATTAAATTTACCGAAACAGCCATATTAGTTAAGGCTTGTGCCACAATGCTTAAGCTGAGACCTATGACGAGAAATGCGGGAAATGTCCGATCACATTTCCTGACAATTGATCCTGCTCTGTAGATTAGAAAAAGATAAAGTGCCAAAATTCCAAAACCTCCTGTCCAGCCTAATTCTTCGAGAATAATGGCGTAAATAAAATCAGAGTAGGGATGAGGTAAGAAATTTCGCTGATCACTATTACCAGGACCTTTCCCTAGAATTCCTCCCGAGGCAACTGCTATTTTAGCTTGATCTACTTGATAGTTCTGACTATTATTTACATTGGTTTCATCTTTATCGAAAAAGTTAACAATTCGACTTCTTACGGTCTGCACACGACCAATACTTGGCAATAGTGGCGCCATAACAATTAGCATAATTACCAATCCCAATACAACTCCTACCGATCCAAGCAAATACTTTTTAGCTACTCTACCAATAAACATTAGCAAATAACAAACTCCTCCAAGCAGTACCGAAGTTGAAAAGTCATCTAAAAAAATTAGAAAACAGACAATTCCTACGGGTATAATTATATGCAGAAAAGCTTCTTTTTTACAGGAATCTTCGGATTGAAATCGCGATAAAGTCCTGGAAACATGAAGTATTAAGGCCAATTTTGCGAGTTCCGAAGGCTGAAAATTAAAGCCAATCCCAGGAATGGTAATCCATCTGGATGCATCGTTCAAATTCGTCCCTACAAATTTGGCCAGTATGAGCAAACCAATGGAGACGATCAACACCAAGTTTGCCGAACTCGAGTAAACCTTAAAATGTATTCGGTGAACCACATACATGATCATGTAACAACCACCTAATAATATCAATTGCTTGATAAAAAAGTAAGAGGTATTACCACCTTTTACCTTATAGGCAAGCGTTCCGGTCGAGCTATACACAACCAGCAAAGAAATCATCGATAAAAAGAAGATGATGACCCAAATCACCTTATCTCCCCTTAAGCTTAAATTCTTTAACAACTTCCCCATCTCAAGTATTTATAAATTTCGTACTTCTTCTTTGAACTGATTTCCGCGATCTTCATAATTCTTGAACAAATCGAAACTTGCACAAGCTGGAGATAACAAAACGATTTCTTCTTTTTTTGCTATTTGATAAGCCTGACTTACCGCCTCTTTCATCGAACTAGCATCTACGATTGTATTGACCTTTCCATCAAAAGCGGCATGTATTTTAGAGTTATCAACTCCCAAACACACAATACCACTCACTTTTTCACAAACCAAATCAGCCAATATAGCGTAATCATTTCCTTTGTCTACACCACCAACAATCCAAACAATTGGCTCTTCCATACTCTCCAACGCATACCAAGTTGCGTTAATGTTTGTCGCCTTTGAATCATTAATAAATTGAATTCCCCTAACACGCACAACCTTTTCTAGACGATGATCGACACCTTGAAAATCACTTAAACTTTCGCGAATAACTTCTTTTCTGATCTGTAGAACGTTGCCTGCAATTCCAGAAGCTAGTGAGTTATAAACATTATGAATTCCGTGTAAAGACAAATCTTTTTTATCCATTGAAAATAAATTTTCGTTGTATTGAATTTTTAAAAGTTCGTTCTCAATCCATCCACACATTTCCTTTTCTTCCTGAACAGAAAATGGTAATAATTGAGCGAGAGTATCACAATTCAACAATTCAGTTCTAATGATTTCGTCATCAGTGCAAAAAACAAATGAATCCTCGGATTTCATATTTTGCAAAATTCTAAATTTTGAATTGATATAGTTTTCCATTTTATAATCGTACCGATCTAAATGATCTGGCGTAATATTTAATAAAATGGCAATATTGGCTCTAAAATCATACATCCCATCTAGCTGAAAACTGCTCAATTCAATCACATAATGGGTGTAATTTTGTTCTGCCACTTGCCAGGCTAAACTTTCTCCTACATTTCCTGCTAAACCAACATTTAAACCTGCTTTTTTTAGCATGTGATGCAGCAACATAGTTGTAGTTGTTTTGCCATTGCTTCCTGTAATACAAATCATTTTCGCATCGGAATACCTTCCTGCGAATTCAATTTCCGAAATCACAGCTATTTTTTTCTCTTTCAACTTTAAAATTATTGGAGCTGTATCAGGAATCCCTGGACTTTTAACAACTTCATCAGCTGATAAAATCAATTCCTCGGTATGCTTCTTTTCCTCAAACTTTAGTTGATATCGATTAAGCGCTTCTTTGTACTTAGGACTTATTTCTCCTAAGTCTGAAACAAACACATCAAAGCCTTTTGACTTAGCCAATACAGCTGCGCCAACCCCACTTTCTCCTGCTCCTAATATGACGATTCTATTTTTCAATGATTAATGTTTAATTGTTATTGCTTAATGATGCCTTTGCTGACTTAATAATACTCGTTATTAATTTTATGACCTCAATGGCATCCTTATTTATATCTTCAAATTGTTTCGAATTTAAAAAGCCAGTTTCACTCAACAGTTCAATCCAATAAATTGCTTCATTAATCTCCTTTTGAGCTATTGCCATTTTATGAATAAAATCTTTTTTACTCTCAGCAAATTCAGCCTCTCGGATCATTGCACCAACACTTGTTCCACTTCGTAAAAGCTGCTTAGAAAGTGTAAATTCTTTTTTATCCTCAGACAAAAATTTATGCAGCCTCACAATCCGAATTGCAAATACAAAACTCTTATCCCTTATTACATTTTTCCTTCATCAATTGATTGGTGATAATTAATCCTTAAACATTAATAACTACCTAATTTTAAGGGTCACGATAGTGATTACTGCCAAGAAAATACCAATAATCCAGAATCGTGTAACGATTTTAGCTTCAGGGTATCCCTTTAATTGATAATGATGGTGAAGAGGTGCCATTCTAAATATTCGACGACCTTCACCGTATTTTTTTCGTGTGTATTTAAACCATGAAACTTGCATCATTACAGAAACATTCTCAACCAAGAAAATTCCGCATAATACAGGTATTAAAAGCTCTTTATGGATGATAATTGCAAGAACAGCAATAATTCCTCCCAACGAAAGACTTCCTGTATCGCCCATAAATACTTGTGCAGGGTATGAATTGTACCAAAGGAAACCAATAGTTGATCCAATAAATGCGGCGATGTAAACAACAAGTTCACCCGAGTGAGGAATGTACATGATGTCGAGGTAACTTGCATAAACCAAGTGACCTGATAGGTAAGCTAAAATACCAAGTGTTGCTCCAATTATGGCAGAAGTTCCGGTAGCCAGACCATCTAGACCGTCGGTCATATTTGCACCATTTGAAACTGCTGTAACAATAAATATCGTAACGATAATAAAAAGAATCCACGCAAGAATCCCTGAATATTCACCACCAAAACGAACTAAATCTTCATAATCGAATTCATTATTTTTAAAGAAAGGAATCGTTGTTTTAGTTGACTTTAACATCTTTCGTTAAACGAGTTACTCCTGGATCTTCTGCGGTAAAACCTGTATCAACCAATTCTGTTTGAACGCCTAACTCATCTATGGATACCTTTTCTCTAACAACTACATCATCATTCATGTATAAGGTTAGACCAACAATTAATCCTAAACCAACTTGCCCAGCAATTTTAAATCGACCTTTTAAACCTTCTTTATCTTTTTTGAAAACTTTGATATAGTCATCTATAAATCCAATTAACCCTAACCATACAGTGGTTATAATCATTAGAATGATATAAATATTGTCGAGCTTGGCAAATAAAAGAACAGGTACTAAAATGGAAATTAGAATAATGATTCCCCCCATAGTTGGTGTTCCTTTTTTCTCAATTTGACCAGCAAGTCCCAAGTCTCTTACGATTTCGCCAATTTGTTGTTTTTGTAGATAATAAATTATCTTTTTACCAAAAACAGTAGCTATAAACAGTGATGTCATGATGCTTAATGCAGCACGAAACGAAATATAATCAAACATTCCAGCTCCTGGAAAATCTAACTCATGTAGGTATTTAAAAAGGTAGTATAACATGCTTATTGATTAAATATTTCGTTAATAATTTCTTTGTCATCGAAGTGATGCTTCACACCGTTTATTTCCTGGTAATCTTCGTGTCCTTTTCCAGCTACCAGGATAATATCATCTTTTTGGGCCAGCATAATTGCTGTACGAATAGCCTCTTTACGGTCGGTAATGGCCAAAACCTTACGAAGGTTGTGCGCATCAACACCCACTTTCATCTCCTGAATGATCTGATCTGGATTTTCAGAACGAGGGTTATCAGATGTTAGAATAACCTTATCACTATATTCTGCACTAACTTGCCCCATTAACGGACGTTTGGTCTTGTCTCTGTCACCACCGGCGCCTACAACTGTAATTACAGTTTCGTTATGAGTTCGAAGCTGGTCAATTGTTACAAGTACATTTTTTAATGCATCAGGCGTATGGGCATAGTCCACAATGGCCATTACACCGTTTGGAGAAATAAGACTTTCAAATCGGCCTGCAACAGAAGTTAGTTCACTCATCTTCATTAGAACTTCATCTTTCGGTTGATCAAGAAGTCGAGCAGCACTATAAACAGCAAGCAAATTATGAGCATTGAAATCACCGATGAAATTTGACCATAATTCAAGACCATCCATTTCCAACATCATACCATTGAAATGTTTTTCCAGAATTTGTGCTCTAAAGTCGGCAAAGGCACGGGTAGAATAAGTGAACTTATGAGCTTTTGTATTCTGAAGCATTATTTTACCATTCTTATCATCTGCATTGGTAATAGCAAAGGATGTTTTACCCAGTTGATCGAAAAAACCTTTTTTGGCTCTTAAATAAGCATCAAAAGTTTTGTGATAATCAAGATGGTCATGAGTAAGGTTTGTGAAAATACCTCCTTTAAAATTTAAAGCACTTGTTCTATGTTGATCAATTGCGTGAGAACTAACTTCCATAAAACAGTAGTCGCATCCTTCCTCAATCATCTCATTTAAAAGTTTCGAGATTTGAATGGCATCAGGAGTCGTATGGGTTGCTTTTACTTCTTTAGTGTCGATATAATTGGTTACCGTTGAGAGTAAACCAACTTTATAACCTAATTTTCGAAACAGCTCGTAAAGTAAACTTGCAATTGTTGTTTTTCCATTTGTTCCTGTAACGCCTACTAATTGAATATTTTCTGTAGGTTTATTGTAAAAGTTATGAGCAATGTGCGACAATGCTTCCGAAGCATCTTCAACCAACACAAAACTTGTTTCAGAAGAGCTAGATTTTGGCAACTCCTCACAAACAACAACTTTCGCACCTTGTTCTACTGCTTTTTCAATAAAATCATGTCCGTCGGAGACAGTACCTCTGCAGGCAACAAACAAATCTCCTTCTTTTACTTTTCGCGAATCGAAGTGCACCTCGTTCACCTCAACATCTCTGCTCCCCTTTACACTCTGTATGTTAACCGAAGCAAAAAGCTCGTTAATATTTACACTCATTTTGTTCCTTTTTTACGATAAACTAATCGAAATTCGATCTCCCTTTTTAAAATAAGAACCAGGTCGAAGAGATTGTTTTGCAACCGATCCCATTCCTTTTACCTGCACTCGTAATCCGGCATTTTCGAGAATGTACAAGGCATCTTGCACGCCCATTCCTTTTACATTAGGAACTACAAACTTCTTAACCGTTCTATATTTGTATTCAATAATTGAATCTTTTCGAGATGTCATTACCCAATCAGAATTAATATCCTCATTGGCGATCTCGATATCCAATTCACCAAAAACATTATCTAAATCGGCTTTAAATCCATTCAATGACACAGGTACAAGCGGCTCTATGCTTTCCTCGTCCACTTTAATAGGGTGCATTGAATAACTCATTGCATAAACCTTATCAGCAATGGTTTTAAAAACGGGTCCAGCTACCTGATTCCCATAAAATCCTTTGGTCTTGTTTGGTCGATTAACAACCACAATACAAGAATACATCGGATCATCTGCAGGAAAATAACCAACAAAGGAAGCTTGATAAACCTTGACTTTATATCCTTTGTTTTTATCAGCAATTTGAGCAGTTCCTGTCTTTCCGGCAATCGAATAATTGGCATTTCGTAAATTTCTAGAAGTCCCTCTTAAAACAACACCTTCCAACATATTCTGAACATATTCTAAAGTTTGATTAGAACAAATTTTCGATTTCAAAACCTCATCATCGAACTCACGAATCACCTCACCATGGTAACGAAGCTCTTTTACAAAACGTGGCTTCATCATTTTACCATCGTTGGCAATTGCATTGTAAAAGGTCAGCGTTTGTAGCGGCGTTTGCTCAACAGCATAACCAATTGACATCCATGGCAAGGATACTCCTGACCAAGTTGGATCATCAGGATATTTTATACTTGGAATGCCCTCTCCTTTTATATCTAAACCTAAAGGTTCGTTTAATCTGAATTCGTATAACCGATTGATAAATGATCTTGGCTTATTTTTATAATGCTCGTTCACCAATTTTGAAATTCCAACATTTGATGATTTTTCAAAAGCTTCTTGCACAGTTATCTTCCCATACCCCCCATAATGAGAATCACGCATTTTTTCTTTGTAGAAACTATAAACGCCATTTCCTGTATCAACAGAATCCATTGGACCAACATAGCCATCCTCCAACAATGCCATTACCGATGCTAACTTAAATGTAGAACCTGGTTCGGTTGCTTCTCCAATTGCATAATTGTAATTTTCCTTATAAGATTGACTTTTTTCGTCGAAACCTAAATTGGCAATTGCCTTGATAGCTCCAGTTTTCACTTCCATTAAAACTACCGAACCATGACGAGCGTTGTATTTAATTAGCTGTTGCTCCAATGCCGATTGCGCAACATCCTGATAATTCACATCGATAGTCGTAATTAGATCGTTACCATCTTTTGGTTCTACCATATTAACAGGCAACCATCTGCCAGACAGTTTTTGAATGATGCTAATTCCATCAACACCCTTTAATTCACTCTCAAAAGCTCCCTCAATACCAACTTTACCAATTTTTTGCTTTTGTTCTCCCTCTAACAAATAACCTATTGTTCTGTTTGCCAGATTTAGATGCGGTTGAATTCTTCGATTCTCTTGCTCACAAATTAAGCCACCCTTATTTTTCCCTAATCTAAAAAGGGGAAAGTTTTTGATTTTCTTTAATCCGTTGTAATTGATTTTTCTTCTATTAATTAAGAAATAGCGATTTTTCTTGGTGCGATATTTCGCCTTCCAAAGCATATTTCTATAATCTCTGGCTGATTTATCATTGAAGAATCGAGACAAACATAAAGCTAAAGAATCAACATCAGCACGAAAAACTGAATCTGTTAATCCGTGGGCTCTAAAATCCATACGGATCTGATAATAAGGCAATGAACTTGCCAGAAGGCGGCCATCTGCAGCGCAAATATCACCACGATTGGCATGTACGATCACATCTCGTTGCGAAAGAGTCTGAGCTTTACTTCTCCACTTATCTCCTTCGAACAATTGCAAGGCTACAACTCTACCTACAATAAGTATTGCAAAAATCAACACCAAAGTATAGATAGCCCCAACTCGCCACATGATGTCGTTTTTTATTTGCACAGTTTACTCTTCTAAATAGATTTTTACCGGAGGTTCAGTTGATTCGATTAAATCAAGCCCTCTCTTTTTACTCTTTTTACAACTTCTGATTGTTTGCTCATATACATCAAATCTGATGCAGTTGTTATTGATTCAAAACGAAGCTCTTTTAATTCTTTTTCCAGACTAATCATTTCTCGATAAACGCGCTCTGAGTGATATCGATTACTGATATAAAAAATACCTAAAGCCACTAAAAAAAGGATAAAAGGCAATTGCTGTACAACTGCCGTTTTCGATAAAATACTTCCATCAATAAAATCCTTGATCGAACCTGAAGGTGTCTCTTTCAGTTCCTCGCTAGGCTTGATAAAATCATTGTATTTTTTACGAAATTTAAACATCCTACATTTCTATTTAGGTTGAGCAATTCTCATTTTTGCACTACGTGCTCTACCGTTTAATTCAATTTCCTTTTCGCTCGGAAGAATTACTTTTCTGTTTACCGCCATCAATGGCGTTTGTACATTTCCGAAGAAATCCTTCTCTGCAGAACCATCAAACTTCCCATCTCGTATAAAATTCTTAACCAATCGATCTTCCAAAGAATGATAGGTTATTACAACAAGACGGCCTTCAGGCTTTAACATATCAGCACACTGCATTAACATCTCTTTCAACACATCCATTTCTTGATTAACCTCAATACGAATGGCCTGAAAAACTTGAGCTAAATATTTATGCTCCTTAAATTTTGGCGTGCAAGGTGCAATTACCTCTTTAAAATCTTGAATTGTTGTAAAAGGTGTTTCTTTTCTTCGATTATCAATCAATCGAACCAACTTACCAGGATTTTTCACTTCCCCATAGTATTTAAAAATTCGAAACAGATCTTCAACACTGTAATCATTTAACAAATCAGCCGCAGTAAAATCTGAGGTTTGATTCATTCTCATATCCAAGTCACCATCAAATCGGAATGAAAACCCACGTTCTGCAACATCAAATTCGTGAGATGACACACCAAGGTCGGCAAGAATACCATCCACTTTTTCGTAGCCAATATATTTTAGAAAATTTTTGAAATATCTAAAATTGTGACGAATAAAAATAAAACGTTCATCATCAATTATATTTCTCTCTGCATCCACATCTTGGTCGAAACCAATAAGTTTGCCTGTTGTAAGATGTTTAATAATTTCTCTTGAATGACCACCGCCACCAAAAGTTAAATCGACATATATCCCATCTGGTTTGATGTCTAAAGCTTCAATGCTCTCTCCTAGTAAAACTGGTATGTGATATTCACTCATTTTTTTGTCTTTTAATTGAAGCACAAAGAAACAACTCTAAATGCTCATTTTCAACGATTACTCATCATTTGCATCACCACCCAGAATCTCATCAGCTAAATCGCTAAACCCATCCTGTCCTAATGCTGATTGTTCGTAAGTTTCTGTATCCCATATTTCAATTTTACCATCTTGCCCAGCTAATGTGACCTCTTTGGTAAAACCTGCAAACTCAAAAAACTTCTTAGGTATTAAAATTCGCCCATTGGCATCAATTGGAACTTCGGCGGTGCCACGAAAAAACTCACGTAAAAAGCCCGCATGTTTTTTATTAAATGGATTCACCTTAGCTCTTACCAACTCTGTTTGCTTCTCCCATTCTGTAATCGAATACAAGTCCAAACATTTTTCATAGAGATTTTTTCGCAAGACACAACGACTCTCAGAATCTCCATTTAAGAGTTTCCGAAAAGGCGAAGGCAATAAAACACGGCCTTTAGCATCTAATCGACAAGGATAATCACCTATAAATGTTACCATTGGGAAAATTAATTTACAATTGTAAAATTAGAGAAAAATTTACCCACTTTCAACCACATCGCCCCACTTTTATTGTTTTGTTAATAACTTTTATATCACTCCTCAAGTAATTATCCCTCAATTAATTTGATATTGCTTTAGAAATAGAAAAAACAATGACATAAAATTGCGATATTTGCCATCTGAATAAACGACTTCTTTATATTTATGGAAAAAGAAAACACAAGCGAAAGCTATCCAAAAATCGATATCGAAAAAGTTATTGCAAGTAAAAGTGAAAAACTAGCCAAAGTATTACCAGGTTTTATTGTTCGCTATTTAAAAAAGATCCTTCATCAAGATGAGCTAAATGATTTCCTATCAAGAAATCACCAAAAGCAAGGCATTGATTTTGCTGATAGTGTTCTCGAAGAACTTGACATTACCTTTGAAGTAAAAGGATTTGAGAACATTAAAACTGATGGTAGATATATTTTTGCCTGTAATCATCCACTGGGTGGACCAGATGGTCTTATCCTTATTAGTCTTTTTGGCAAACACTTTAAAACCATCCGCTTTTTGGTTAATGATATTCTTATGAATATTAAAAATATGGGCAAGGTCTTTGTTCCTATCAACAAACATGGTGGTCAGGCCAAAGAAGCAGCAAAAATTATTGAAGCAGCATACAGTTCTGATTCTACAATTCTGACTTTCCCTGCCGGACTTGTTTCCAGAAAACAACAAGGTGTAATCAAAGATCTTGAATGGAAAAAGAGCTTTATTGTAAAAGCTAAGAAACACGAGCGTGATATTGTGCCTCTTCATATTGACGGAAGAAATTCTAACTTTTTTTACAGACTAGCTAATCTTCGGAAATTTCTAGGCTTAAAATCTAATTTGGAAATGTTATATTTGCCAAACGAACTTTTTAAGCAAAGAGGAAAGAAGTTTACTGTTCGAATTGGCAAACCGATTTCTTACCAAACCTTTGACAGCAGTTTATCGTATGATAAGTGGGCTGAAAAAATGAAAAGAGCAACCTACAATTTAGCGGACCAATAATTTCAATTAAATAAGATTAAAACTATTTAATCAAATAATGTTACTATACATTTCATTATTGACCATAAAGTAGGTATTTTCGAAATCCATTTTAATTAAAGAGAAAACCAAGTAATAATATTCCTTAATTTAAGGAAACAATACACCACGTGATGAAAGAAATTATTCCCCCTGTAGCGCGAGAGGAACTTGAAAAGGAGTTGACTGAAGAAAGATTTGTACGCAAGACCAACAAGGGCTCGAATGAAATCTATAGTTTCACACATCACGACTCTCCAAACTTGATGAGAGAAGTTGGTCGTTTACGCGAAATTACTTTCCGTAAAGCTGGTGGTGGAACTGGAAAAGACATAGATATTGATCATTATGATTTAGATGAGAAGCCATATCATCAGCTTATTGTTTGGGATCCAAGTGCAAAAGAAATTTTAGGTGGTTATCGCTATATTATCTGCAAAGATGCTCCCATTGATGAAAATGGGAAAACTTACCTAGCAACTTCCAGGTTGTTTAATTTTTCTGACGAATTCAAGAAGGATTACATGCCTCACACCATTGAATTAGGAAGATCTTTTGTTCAGCCGGAATATCAATCAATTTTAAAAGGACGAAAGAGTCTTTATGCATTAGACAATTTATGGGATGGGCTTGGTGCTCTAATTGTGGAGTATCCTGAGGTCAAATATTTCTTTGGGAAAGTGACCATGTATCCTCATTTTAACACCGAGGCTAGAAATCATATTTTGTATTTCATGAATCGCATGTTCAACGATCCTGATAAACTGGCTACGCCAACAACGCCTCTTGTAACTAACATGGATACTGAGACGCTAGCAAAAGATTTTTGTTACGATACATTTGAAGAGAACTATAAAGTTTTATCGCAAAATGTTCGCAAAAATGGAGCTAATATCCCACCATTAATCAATGCTTACATGGGCTTATCTCCAACGATGAGAAGCTTTGGAACAGCTGTAAATTCGCATTTTGGTGATGTTGAAGAAACAGGTATCATGATTACTATTGAGGATGTTTACGATCAGAAAATTGACAGACACACCTCTTCTTATCTTTCATTCTTAAAGATCAAATTTCCAAAGGCTCCTAAATTAAATATTTTCAAAAAGAAATAATAGCAAAAAGCATTCCTAACAGAATGCTTTTTTATTCCCTATCCAATAAAAAACCCCGCTTTGAAAAAGCGGGGTTTTATTTTTATAGCAAACTATAACTAGTAAGCTCTTTTTGTATTTCCTTCAACATAGTTGATAAATGATGTATTTACAACCTTGTTTCCTCCCGGAGTTGGGTAGTCACCTGTGAAATACCAGTCACCATTATTTTCAGGACAAGCAGCGTGTAAGTTTTCTATTGATTGGAAAACAATCTTCACTTCTGCATTCATGTTTTCCGGAGTTAACTGTTCAGAAATTTTATCCGATATTTCTTCCGGAGTAAATGGCTTATAGATTTCAGTTACATAATTCATAACTTCTTCTTTAGGCAAGTTTTCCTGAGCTTTACATTTCTGGTAAACATCATCAATTACGTTCTCCATATTTCTTTCCTTAAGCAAAGCAATTGCTGCATTAAAGGCACAGAAATCGCCCATTCTTGTCATATCAATACCATAACAGTCTGGGTAACGAATTTGAGGTGCCGATGAAACAACAACAATCTTCTTTGGATGAAGTCTATCGAGAATTCTTAGGATACTTTTCTTAAGCGTTGTTCCCCGAACGATTGAATCGTCAATAATCACTAGATTATCAACATCGTTACGAACAATACCATAAGTTACATCATAAACGTGACCAACTAAATCGTCACGACCTTCGTCTCCAGAAATAAATGTTCTTAGCTTAACATCTTTAACAGCTATTTTCTCAACACGAGGTTCTACCGAAATAATCTCCTGTAATTTTTCTTCAGTCCATTCGCCGTTTAGATCATGAATCTTACGTTTCTTGTCCTCTTGCAAGTGATTTCGAACACCTTCCATCATTCCGTAAAAAGCAGTCTCGGCTGTGTTAGGAATGAATGAAAAAACAGAGTTCGCAATATCATTATCGATACTATCAAGAATGGCAGGTGTTAAAAGCTCACCCAATTTCTTTCTTTCAAGATAGATATCCTTATCAGATCCACGAGAGAAATAAATACGCTCAAATGAACAAGATCTGCGTTTTTGTGGCACACGTACAGGTACTTCAGCAACATCACCATTCTTTCTAATGATTACGCCATTTCCTGGCTCAATTTCTTTAATCGTATCAGCTTTTACATTCAAGGCTGTTTGAATAACCGGACGCTCTGAAGCAACCACGACAATCTCATCATCCTGATAATAATAGGCTGGACGTATACCCCATGGGTCACGCATTACAAAAGAATCACCATGCCCAAACATACCAGCAATAGCATAACCACCATCCCAATCACGAGAAGCGCTTGCCAATACTTTCTGAACGTCAAGATTATTCTCAATTAATGGAGAAATTTCCTGAGAAGTAAAACCTTCATTTTTATATTGTCTGAATTTAAGTTGATTCTCCTCATCAAGATAATGACCAACCTTTTCAAGAATAGTTACTGTATCAGTATAATCTGTTGGACTCTGACCTAAGGAAACCAATAGATCAAATAATTCATCAACATTGGTTAGGTTAAAGTTACCTGCCAATACCAAGTTACGAGAACGCCAGTTGTTTTCACGCTTAACAGGGTGAACAAAATCGATACTGTTACGACCAAATGTTCCGTATCTTAAATGCCCCAAATACAATTCCCCCGCGAATGGCAAATTAGCTTTCGCCCAAGCCGGATCATTAAACTTATCTGGATCACTAGCTTCAGCTGCTGCAAGATCTTTATAAACTCCATCGAAAACATCCTTTATTGGCTGATTCCCATTAGAACGATGACGATGAATATACTTTGTTCCTGGTTGCTGATCGATTTTTATACTAGCGGCTCCTGCTCCTTCTTGTCCTCTGTTGTGTTGCTTCTCCATCAAAAGACAAAGCTTCTGAATTCCATATTGCCAAGTCCCATACTTTTCCTGATAATACTCAAGAGGTTTACGCAAACGGACTAAAGCTATTCCGCACTCGTGTTTAAGTTGATCACTCATTTCGATTTATTATAATGGTTATTTAGATTGTATTTGTTATTCTGTCACTTCTTCCAAAATCACTTCTTCCACTTCCTGTTGTATAGGAATTAGATCAGTAAACAATATTCTTGTTTTTACTGGATAGCAATTTGGAAAATATTCTAAGCAAGCTTTATACAGCTCGATTGATTCAATTTTACTTCTAAAATTACCAACACGCACTCGAAAATCTGGAGCTTTGTAAACTACATACGCTCTTTCCTCAGGAAACAATTCATTAAATTCGTGTTTCACCTTAAAAGCACGTTCTCTATCGGTACTTCTTCCAGAAAAAATTTGCACACGATACCCTGTAAAACCAGGATTTTTAGCACTAATCATTTGATCTGTTTCCAACAGTTGATCCACCCTTGCGTCCTGAATAATATTTACTATCCCTAAGGTATCTGCACTTGCCATTTCAGTTTCCTGAACCGCACCATATTGAGCTCTTGCGGAAAAGCCCAAAACAATTAAAAAAGAAAGAAATATAATTTTCTTGTACTGCATTTTACTCTTTTTATCAAAATCTAATAAAAAAGATTACCAGCCGAACAACGGCTAAATAATCTAAGTCTAATCTAAAAACCGAATTTTAATCGTTAGGAACAGATAAAATTGGAATTTCCGATCGATTCACCATTTGTTGAGCATAGGATCCAAAGAACATATTAAACGAGCTTTCTGCTTGCTCTGTCATTATTGTTATTAGGTCAGCCTCCACTTCACGAGCATAATCAAGAGAGGAGAATGTATTATTATCTCCCTGACGAAGGCTCGACACAAATTCGACATTCGCCTCTTTAAAATAACCTTCGGCTTGTCTCATGTAATGCTCAATTTTCCCAACAATTTGCGAGTTTGTTGTTTCATGAACCCCTAAAATATGAACTTTTGCATTGCAACTAGAAGCTATATCAGTAACAAAAGGGATCTTCTTTCTTGTTTCAGTACTCGCATCGATAGGCATAACAATTGTTTTCAACTGCCCTTTTGTAAATTCATTTTGAACCGTTATAACTGGACAATCAGCATTTCGAACAACCTTAAAAGCGTTACTTCCAATAAAAAACTCTTCAAAACCAGAAGCTCCATATGCTCCCATTAGAATCATATAGGCATCTCCGTATTTAGCCTGATTTACGATTTCTCGATAAACACTTCCGGTTCTTATCTTAAAATCAAAAACTCCATTCTTGACACAATAGCCAGCAGAATGAAGTTCTATCAATTTTTCTAAATATTCTTGCACCGTATGAATGATCTCATTTTTCATTTCTTCAAAATGAAATGGAATTTCAAACTTTTCGGATTTTTGCACATGAATTATCCTAAGATGGCAATCCAATTTATTCGCCAAATAAATGGCAAACCTCAAAGCTTTGAGTGAATCTCCTGAAAAATCGATTGGAACTAAAATACGCTTCATGATGTCTACTTTTACATTTACACTACTTATCGTAACACAAGAACTATTCCTTTTTTTTCATTTTCTAAAACAAAAAAAGGTTTCAAAACAGATACGAAATCTTCAAACCCACTCTAAATCAAGCCCTTCTCAGACCTCTAATTTGCGAGGTAAAAATACACAAAAATATTTAGCAACAAACACTATTTCCAAGCCAATATCAACTAAATATTTTAGGATAAAAAAAACAGTTCACTTAATTCTAAAAGTACGAATTAATCCACTATTTATAATCATAAACATGGAAAGCAAAATTTATTTTTAAGGATCTTTTTTTAAACTTTTCTAAATGATTCTCTTAGGCCTTGTCAATCAATTGAGATAATATAACTTTGCACGGAAATTTTAACTGGTGAAATACAACGATGGAGCAAGACAAGAAAAAACTATTCATGGAAACCTATGGGTGTCAAATGAATGTTGCCGATAGTGAAGTCGTAGCTGCCATTATGGAGCACGACGGTTTTGAGAGAACTAAGGAAAGAGCTGCGGCTGATGTGATTTTGGTTAACACCTGCTCTGTGCGTGAGAATGCAGAACAAAGGGTTCGTGGTAGAGTTCAGGGATTTAGCGAGTTAAAAAAGAAGAATCCAAAACTCTTGGTTGGTGTTATTGGCTGTATGGCTGAGCGACTGGGGGAGAAACTTTTTGAGCAAGAGAAAAACGTAAATATTGTCGTTGGGCCAGATGCTTATATGGATCTGCCATTGCTTGTTAAACAAGCAGAGAAAGGGGAAAAGGCCATCAATATTGACTTGTCGTTGACTGAAACTTATAAGGATATTTGCCCTTCTCGTATTGATGAAACTGCTATCTCGGGTTTTGTTTCTATTATGCGGGGTTGTAATAACTTTTGTACTTACTGTATTGTTCCTTACACAAGAGGTAGAGAACGTAGCCGTAACTTTGAGAGTATTCTTAAAGAAGTTAAGGATTTGGCGTCAAAAGGTTATAAAGAAGTAACTCTACTAGGACAGAATGTTAATTCATATCATTTTAAGAATTCTGTTTCTGAAATTACATTCCCGGAATTATTAGAGATGGTAGCTCAGGCTGAGCCTAATATGCGTATTCGTTTTGCCACTTCGCATCCTAAGGATATGAGTGACGATACTTTGCATGTAATTGCGAAATATTCTAACATTTGCAATTTCATTCACTTACCAGTGCAATCGGGAAGTGACTCTGTATTGAAAGACATGCGTAGAAAATATACGCAAGAATGGTACAAAGATCGCATTACTGCAATTCGAAAAATCATCCCTGGATGTGGCATTTCTTCGGACATTTTTGTCGGATTTCATAACGAAACAGAAGAGGAATTTCAAGAAACTTTAGATTTGATGAAGTGGGCAGGTTATGATTATTCTTATATGTTTAAATATTCTGAGCGTCCGGGAACTTTTGCTTATAAAAATTTAAAGGATAATATTCCTGAAGATGTAAAATCGAAACGTTTGGATGAAATGATTGCTCTTCAAAGACAATTATCTCTTGAAAACAATCAAAATGATATCGGAGAAGTTTTTGAGGTCTTAATTGAAGGAATATCGAAAAGATCAGAACAAGATGTTTACGGAAGAACGTCACAAAATAAAGTAATTGTATTTCCTAAAGGGAGCTTTGAGGTCGGCGATTTTGCTAATGTAATAGTTAATTCTTGCACCAAGGCGACGCTCGTAGGAGTATCTGTTTAGTTACGATACAACAACATATAAATCCAACTAATCATCGTATTAGTTGGATTTTCTGTATCCTCAAAATTAACTATCTTTCTATCTTAAAATTTACCTTTTATGAAGATTCAAATTCGCCCAGAAAACAAAAACGATTATAAAATCATATCTATGGTTAATGATATGGCCTTTGGACAAGAAAACGAAGGTATTTTAATTGAGAAACTGCGAAAAAATCGAAAATTCATAAAAGAACTCTCCTTAGTAGCTTGTATGGGTAATGAGATCATTGGTCACATCTTGTTTTTCCCCATTAAAATTAATTCAGAAAAAGAAAGCTTTGAATCTTTAGTATTAGCGCCAATGTCCGTTATTCCAGAACTACAAGGTTTAGGTATTGGATCCCAATTGGTAGAAAAAGGCATTGCAAAAGCAAAAAAATTAGGACACCAATCAATCATTGTTTTAGGCCACGAAAAATATTATCCAAAATTTGGATTCAAAGCAGCTTCTGAATTCAATATCAGTCCTCCTTTTGATGTTCCTGATCAAGTTTTCATGGCCAAAGAAATACTGCCAGATGCTTTAAAAGACATAGCAGGATGCGTTGAATACCCTAAAGAGTTCAAGGATCTTTAATTTTTGAAGATCACAAAAGATTCTTTCATTCCAACCAACTCAATCAATTCCATTACATCCTCAGAAACATTCATGTAGGAAAAGATTTGATTGTTTACACGAGCGAATTCGGCAATTGCCTGTAAGGCGGAAAATCCCTCACTATCAATAAAACTCACACCTCGTAAATCGAGCACTACTTGCTGCCCTGATTTTTCAATAAATTCATTTATCTCCTTTTTCACTAAGTCTGAAATTTTAGCGTTAATTCTCTTTACTCCTTCCAAAGATGCTATAACAGACTGCTCTTTCACTTGATAATTTAGCATATCGAATTCAATTGATTTTAAGCAATATATTTTCGAAACAAAGAAAATAATTTTTCTTAAAAACACAATTCGTAACAGCTTAATTCTAAAAGCTTTTACACGAACGAACAAAGTTCGATTCCGAACAGCTATTTGTCCACTTTCGAACAATAAATATTACTGTTGAGCAGCCACTCTTTTACTAAAACGACACATTACCAGATGCTTATTTGCTTTGGTACAAATTATGATAGAAAAACTTGATTATTACTAAATAGTAAACCTAAGACCTTAATTTTTAACACAAATTAATAAGACATGATTAAAAAGTTGTTTTTCATTACCACATTTCTAATTGCTCTTGCTAAAAGTCTTCTAGGTATGGATACTCCTCAGTGGCTTAGATATCCATCAATCTCTCCCAACGGACAAACTATTGTCTTTGAATACCATGGTGATTTATTCACAATATCATCGGACGGAGGTGTGGCTACAGCACTTACAACAAATCAAGCTTACGATTATCAGCCAATTTGGTCACCAGATAGCAAAACAATTGCTTTTGCATCGAATCGATATGGCAATTTTGATATTTTCACAATACCAGTTGAAGGAGGAACTCCTCTTCGACTCACCTATAACTCTAGTGGCGAAACACCATCTAGTTATACACCTGATGGGCAAAACATTTTATTTTCATCATCGATAAGCGATGATTCTAAGAATGCAATGTTTCCTTCTGGAGTACTTCCTGAATTGTATAGCGTTCCTGTTGCTGGAGGTAAAACTACTCAAGTTTTAACGACACCAGCATTGGATGCTAAGTACAATAAAAACATGGATTTGCTTCTTTATAGAGACAGCAAAGGATATGAAGATCATTGGAGAAAACATCACACCTCGGCAGTTACACGAGACATTTGGTTATACGATGTCAAAAATAAAAAACACAGCATGTTTTCAACCTTTAAAGGTGAAGATCTTTACCCTGTTTTTAATGCTGCGAACGATGCGATTTTCTATTTATCGGAAAAGAGTGGAAGTTTTAATGTTTGGAAGGCTCCTGTAAACAACAAATCTCAGTTAAAACAAATAAGTAGTTTTGAAAAACATCCTGTTCGTTTCCTAAGCATTTCTGAAAACAACACACTGTGCTATTTTTGGAATGGAGAAATCTACACGCAAAAAGAGGGTGGAGATCCAGTAAAATTAGCTGTTAGTGTTGCTACAGACAATAAAGAAAATGCAGTAAGCTTCGAAAAATTAAGAAGTGGTGCCAGCGAGATGACTGTCGCTCCTAATGGAAAAGAAATTGCTTTTATTGTTCGTGGTGAGGTGTTTGTCACTTCTGTAGATTATGGAACAACCAAACGAATCACAAATACTCCTGAGCAAGAGCGTAGTGTTAGTTTTAGCCCTGACGGGAAAGCTTTATTATACGCTTCAGAAAGAAAAGGAAGTTGGAATTTATATCAAACAAAAGTTGTTCGCGAGCTCGAAACAAATTTTGCCAATTCAACCTTATTAAAAGAAGAAGTTGTTTTAGAATCGACTCCTGAAACATTTCAACCAAAATTTTCTCCTGATGGAAAAGAAGTGGCTTTCTTAGAAGAACGTACAACTCTAAAAGTAATCAATCTTAAAAGTAAAAAAGTCCGTACTATTCTTGATGGAAAATGGAATTATTCATATACTGATGGTGACCAACATTACGACTGGTCTCCTGATAGTAAATGGTTCTTAGTAAATTTCTATCCTCACACAATTTTCATGGCCGATGTAGCATTAGTAGATGCTCAAGGCAATAAAAAAATGGTAAACCTTACCCAAAGTGGATACAGCGATTCAAATGCCAAATGGTCTCTCAAAGGAAATGCAATGATTTGGGATACTGACAAACGAGGCTACAGAAGTCATGGTAGCTGGGGATCTCAAAACGATGTTTATGCGCAATTCTTTACTCAAGAGGCTTTCGACAACTTCAAACTTTCAAAAGAAGAAAAAGAGCTGATTGAGGAAGAAGAAAAAGCGAAAAAGGAAAGTGAAAAAGAAGAGGAATCTTCTAAAAAAGATAAGAAAGGCAAAAAAGACAAGAAGGATAAAAAGGAAGATGAAGAAGAGAAAGATTTGAATATCGAATTTTCTGGTTTGGAAGATCGTCAAATCTGCTTAACGATTAATCCTTCAAAATTATCTGATGCAATTTTAACTCCTGATGGAAAGAAGCTTTTCTACCTAAGTAAATTTGATGGTGGATATGACTTATGGGTTAACGATTTAGTTGAAAATTCGACTAAAAAGGTATTAGACTTAAAAGGTGGTGGTGGTGCTATGCAATTCGACAAGGATGCTAAAAACCTATTCTTAATGTCGGGTAACAGCATTATTAAAGTTGATGTTGCTAGTAATAAACGTAAGAATATCAGCTATAATGCTGAAATGTATTTGGATAAGGCCAAAGAAAGAGAATATTTATTTGAGCACGTTTGGCGTACCATGCTAAGAAAATTTTACGATCCTGAAATGCATCAATTGGATTGGGATTTTTACAAAGCTGAATACAAACGCTTCTTACCTTACATCAACAACAATCACGATTTCTCAGAAATGCTAAGTGAATTACTAGGTGAACTAAATGCCTCTCACACAGGTTCTGGCTATCGCTTCAGAGCAAGCAATGCTGACAATACTGCGAAACTAGGAGCATTTTTCGACTGGAATTACAAAGGTGATGGACTAAAGATTATTGAAGTTCTTGAAAAAGGTCCTCTTAACAAGGCTGATTCTAAGATTAAAGCTGGTGTTATTATCGAAAAAATTGATGGTGTTAGTTTAAGTAAAGATAAGAGCCATTATCCTCTACTGAATCACAAATCTGGTAAGAAGGTATTATTGAGCCTTTATAATCCAGCAACTAAAAAACGTTGGGATGAAATTGTTAAGCCTATTTCATGGACAGGAAATTTATTGTACGAACGTTGGGTTAAAAACTGCCAAAAAGAGTGTGATAGACTTTCAAACGGACGCATTGGATATGTCCACGTTAAAGGAATGAACTCTGCCAGTTTCCGTAAAGTTTACTCTGAAATGTTAGGTAAATATGGTACTCGTGAAGCCATTATTGTTGATACTAGATTTAACGGTGGAGGTTGGTTACATGATGATCTTGTAACACTATTGAGTGGTAAGGAGTATGCCAAATTTAGCCCTCGCGATCAATTATTTGGTTCAGATCCTATGTCAAAATGGAAAAAGCCTTCTGCTGTATTAATCAATGAAGGAAACTACTCTGATGCTTGTGCTTTCCCTTACGCTTACCAATATCTTAAGATTGGTAAATTAGTAGGAATGCCTGTTCCCGGAACAATGACTGCAGTTTGGTGGGAAACACTTCAAGACAAGAGCATTTACTTCGGCATACCTCAGGTTGGTATTAAAGACATGAAAGGTGATTACATCGAAAATCAGCAGATTGAGCCAGATATTCGAGTTGAGAATCAATTAGAAATGGTAACAAAAGGTAAAGATCAGCAACTACAAAAAGCGGTTGAACACCTACTAAACGAAATTGATAAGAAATAGTCTGTTTACAAAGATCCTGCAATCAAACACTTCTTCTTTTATGGAGATGTGTTTGGCAGGTACACACACACATTGACTATTTTTTTTTAGATGACTACAACTAGAGCCAGATAACAACTACAACATTAACTGGACAATTAAGTGTAAATGAGACGGAGCTCAACCCTCCTTTGATCACCTCAATTGAATTGAGCTTTGTTCTCATTTTATTGGTATGATATTTGCTATTAAACCACAACAAAAGAAACTATAAAAATATTCCATGCATGTTAAATTTACCTACTAGCCATCGGAATAATAGCTTGGCAACTTATTTTCTTACAAGTATGGTCAAGCAGCTGTTTATTATTCATATTTATGAAAATTGAGCAGATAATTTTTGCCGAAAATTACACGGAATAGGGGCCGATGTAGTTTTCGGCATTTTTTATAAAAAATTGACTTTAAATACAAACAGTGTTAAATTGGAACATAAAAATTAAATTATGAAACGACTAATGTATTTGCTAATCCTCCTAGCTTTTTCAAGTGCCAATGCACAGGAAAATTTAGGTTATCAAAAACCATCAGCAGAAATACTTGACCTTGTAGATGTTCAGGTAGCACCTTCTGTATTAATTGATGAAAGTAAAGAATTTATGCTATTACGTTACCGTGATTCGTACAAGAGCATAGCTGAACTTTCGGAGGAAGAAATGCGCTTGGGAGGCTTACGAATTAATCCAAAAACGAATATTGGAAGTCGAACCAATTATTACAACAACTTAAAAATTATTAACCTTAAAAATAAAGACAAACAGCCTGTGGAGGTTAAAGGGCTTCCTGATAATCCACGTTTAGCCAACTTTTCTTGGTCACCAGATCAGAAGAAAATTGCCTTTACTCATACCACCTTAAGTGGTGTTGAAATTTGGTTTGTTGATATGAAAAAATCAGAAGCTAAAAAACTAACCGAGGCAAATGTTAATGCAAACATGCGCGATGTAATTAATTGGTTTGAGGATAGCGAATCTGTTTTAGTTAAGATGATTTCTACGGATAAAAAAGACCTAATCGATACAAAAAGTTCGATTCCAACTGGGCCAACCATTTCAGTAAATGAAGGAAGTAAGGCACAAAACAGAACATATCAAGATCTGCTTAAAAATAAGAATGACGAGTATAATTTTGAACAACTGGCTCATTCGGAACTTTACAAGGTGAATATTAATGGGCAGAAAAATAAATGGCTAGGTGCAGCAATGTATAGCAGCATTAGTTTTTCTCCTGATGGCGAATACGTAATGGTAAATACTGTAGAAAAACCATTTTCTTATATTGTTCCTTACCGCAGGTTCCCATCAAAAACGACAATATATTCTAAAGATGCGAAGAAAATAGAAACCGTATTGGAAGTTCCTTTAATTGAAGAGCTTCCGAAAGGATTTATGGCAGAACGCACTGGCAGAAGAAATTTAGATTGGCGTGATGACAAAGCTGCTACTTTAACTTTTGTAGTTGCTCTTGACGATGGAGATCCAGAGAAAAAAGTTGATTTTCGAGATGAAGTTTTTGAGCTTGAAGCACCTTTTAATGGAGAGCCGAAAAGTATTCTAAAAACCATTAATCGCTTTTATACCATCAATTGGGCAAACGACAATACTGCCATTGCAATGGATTATTGGTGGAATACTAGAAATACAAAAGCCTACCTATTTAACCCATCAGATAGCAAGCAGGAAACTAAAATCATTTCTGATAGAAATTACCAAGACAAGTATAATGATCCGGGAAGTTTCGTTACCAAAAGAAATAAATATGGAAATTACGTTTTGGCTTTAGAAGGTGATAATGTATTCTTAATTGGTGAAGGGTACTCGGATAAAGGTCAATATCCATTTGTTGATAAAATGAACCTGACAACTGAAAAGAAAGAGCGTTTATACCAATCAACTTATGATGATAAAATTGAGGATTTAAGAGATTTTGATCCTAAAAACAACAAACTATTAGTGCGAATTGAGTCGAAAACAGATTACCCTAACTACTATTTCAGAAATTTAAAAAAGGAAGATTTAAAACAACTAACCAACTTCAAAAATCCTTTTAAAAGCATCCAAAACGTTCATAAAGAAGTATTAAACTACAAACGTGAAGATGGGTTGGAATTATCTGGAACTTTATATCTACCAGTTGAATATGACCTAAATAAGAAAGAAAAAATGCCAATGATTTTGTGGGCCTATCCTGAAGAATTTAAGGATAAAGCCAGTGCTTCTCAGAACACACAGAATCCAAATGAATTCACATATCCATATTGGGCATCCCCTATTTATTGGGTAACAAAAGGATATGTTGTACTTGACGATGCCTCTTTCCCAATTGTTGGCGAAGGTGAAACAGAACCTAATGACTCTTTCCGCAAGCAATTAGTTTCAAATGCAAAAGCCGCTATTGATGCTGTTGAAGCTTTAGGATATATTGATAGAAATAAAGTTGCTGTTGGTGGTCACTCTTATGGTGCATTTATGGTAGCAAACCTACTTAGTCATTCTGATTTATTTGCTGCAGGAATTGCGCGAAGCGGAGCTTATAACAGAACCTTAACACCTTTTGGTTTTCAAAGTGAAGAACGCTCTTATTGGGATGCTCCAGAGGTATATTACAACATGTCTCCTTTTATGCATGCAGACAAAATGAAATCTCCTTTGCTTCTTATTCACGGTGAAGCAGATAATAATTCGGGAACCTACCCAATGCAAAGTGAGCGCTATTTTAATGCTCTTAAAGGATTAGGAGCAAATGTTCGTTTGGTAATGTTTCCTAAAGAAAGTCATAGTTATCGAGCCAAAGAAAGCATATTACACTTGCTATGGGAACAAGATCAATGGCTTGAAAAACATGTGAAAAATCGAGAAGTTGAATAATTCTTAAATCTAAAAAAACACATACTAAGGGAATCTGTCAAATTATGATGGATTCCCTTTTTTTCTATCTAAAAAATCACTTCGCTTTTCATGGATTATAGTAGATTTGGAATACTTTTTCAAAACACCAACAAATGCAATATTCAATCATTACTCCTAACAATTTTGATACCATTAAGTGGTCGGGTGGAACTAGCACTGAACTACTAATTTATCCTCCAAATTCTGATTATAAACAAGGAAATTTTGATTTTAGATTAAGTACAGCAACAGTTGAAGTTGAAAAATCAAATTTTACTTCATTGCCAGGTATATCACGAAAATTAATGATTCTAGAGGGAGAAATAGAGATCACTCATGAAAATCAATATCGTAAAAAACTCGCTAAATTCGATATTGATAGTTTTGAAGGAGATTGGAAAACCTCATCGATTGGAAAGTGTGTCGATTTTAATTTAATGACGAGAGGAAATACAAATGGAGAATTAACAGCCATTTCTATTGCAGCTAAAGAAAAAGTTCAATGCCAAATAGAAGACACTATTGAACACCTCGTTTTATACATCTTAACAGGAGCCGTTCTTGTTCATACAAATGAAGAAATTCATCGTTTACCAAAAGGAAACCTACTTGTAATTCACCAATTAAAAGATGTGAAAATAAAGATCGAAGCAAAAGAAGACAGTGAATTAATAGAATCTAAAATCTTTAAATAAATTCAGTAGATATTTATTCGAGTATCCTTTTCCAAAATTGTGTAATACTTTTAAAAACACTTGAACCATTGTTTTTTTGTGTAAAAGTATCTTTAAAACTCTTACCAAATCGTTTGGAGGCAAACAGACTTGTCCCATCGTTTAGCGTAAGTTCCAATTCTTTATGATTGTAACGAAGTATGTATTCCTGGTTCACCAATAAACTGTTGCTAATTGGATAAAAATTGTAATCCATCATCAGCATTTCTTTGTAATAACCCAGGTTTCGAGTTGTTGTAAGTCTATCTCCATTGCTCAAGAAAACATAAGCTACAACACCGTCAGCTTCGAGGTATTTTATCTCATCAACATTTACAAACTCAACAATTCCATTGTGCAGATGCAAGGCAATCTTATTGGTTTTATTCAAATTATCTCCACCAACTCTATCCAATAACAATTTTATTTGCCGATTAAAATATTGCGTTTTCAGCTTGTCACATGCTTTGTTAACTGCCATAATCAAATCATTATCATCCAATGGCTTATAAAGAAAATCAAGCGCAGAATACTTAATCGCTCTCAAAGTGAATTCTTTGGCACTTTCCCCAGTTATGAAAATGATTTCGAAATCAATTTTCCCCTCCTCGGACAATTTTCGTAACAAATCGAATCCAGTCCCCTTAGGTAATTGTATATCTAAAAAAATAATATCAAAATGTTCCACAATTATCTTATCGTAGGCCTCATCAATGCTAAAAGCTTGCTGAATACTTTTGATCGATGGACACAGTTTCTCTATTCTCTGTCGAATATAGGTCGATGTATCTTTGACATCCTCCACTACTAATGCTGAATATACTTCTTGCATAATTGACTAATTTGAAAATATGACATGAACCTCCGTGCCAACATTTGTTTCGGCATATTCCAATCGAATTTGATAATCCAAATCGTTCAGAATTTCTATCTTTTTATTTATTAATTCCACTCCTCGTGATTGATATAGTTTTATTGATTCCTTTTTCAATTCCTCTGACTTTTCCCTACCGATTCCATCATCCTTTATAACACACTTTACTCCTTCTTCAAGTTCTGAAAAAGAAATTTGTAAAAACCCCATTTCTTCTTTCGGTTCCAAACCATGTTTAATGGCATTTTCGACCAGTGGTTGCAATATCATTGGAGGAATAGTCCTATTCAATAGAGAATCAGTAGAAACATCAATTTTAAAATCAAATTTCTCACTGTTGTGTTTCACCTTTTCCAATTCAATATACATCCTTAAAAGATCCACCTCTTCTTTCACACTTATCTCACTGCTAACCGAAGCTCCCAGCAAAACCTTTGAAGATTTGATAGATGCTTCCATGTAGGAACGAATTAATCGTGAAAATTTAATCAAATACTCATTGGCTATTTCTGGTTTATGAAGGCTAATTAAATTTTGAACCGACGAAAGAATATTAAATATAAAATGAGGATTTAACTGCGCTTGAAGGGTAGCAATCTCAAGAAGTTTTATCTTCCTTTCTCTATCAATCATTTTTAATTTGATATGGAATCGAGAATGCACAAAAAATCCAAGTATTAAAGTCAAAAGAATAAATCCAAACAATGCATGTTGATAGAATCGTGGTTCTTTATAAAACGGAAGTGAAATGCATATATGAATATGATCTTCTTTTATCACACTCAAATTTGGATTTCCTCCGGGACGAGCCATCACATGAAAACAGTACTTACCCGAAGCAAGATTTCGATAGTTTGCATATTCTTTTGTTGTCCAAGGACTCCATTCATCGTCTACTCCATCAAGTTTATATTTAAACATTGGACTAGTAGGCAATCCAAAGCCTATGGTTTCAAATGAAAAATCCAACTCGTTGCATCCGGAACACATCGTATACAACGAACGTGACAAAGTATCTGAAAATACAATTCCCTCATCATTTAATTTGCTAATTCTCACATCGTAAAAATCCGCATCGAAATTAATTTTGTCTAGATTAAGAACTGAAGTAGATGTTGTAGAAGGCACATAAAGCAAATTCCTATCTAGTAGAAATCCATTCTGGCAAACTTCTTCAGATAAAAATCCATTACGGAAATTAAACAGCTTAATTTTCAATTCTCCAGCATTAAAAAACGCCTTCAAATCCATCACAAAAATCTCCAATGATGTCCCTATTACGAGAAAGTTGTTATTTGATGAAATGATATCTGTAATATTATTATCTATAATTCCTTCGGCTATTCTTTTGCACTCATTTGTCTTTCCATTATACAACCAAAGTCCATTTTTCCCGCCAAGCCAAATATTATTTCTCTTATCGCGATGAATAACTGTGAAAGTTTGCGAAGGACACACTTTTGTTGAAGTAAATCTCTCCTCTTGTCGATTCCACATTGCCAAGCTAGATTTTGTTCCAACCCAAATATTCCCATCCTCATCAAACTCAATAGCAGAAGGATGGGAAGCAATAAATCTTTTACTTGAATCAATTAATATTTTAACATTCTCTTTTTCATCGATAAATCCGAGACCATTCAATTGGCCAAAAACAACTTGATTTGAAAGAGAATCATACTTGGAGATTAAAGAAATTCCAGTATCAAATTTCTTGGTTTGCTTGTAATCATATTTCACCAATCCATAATGGGTTGGGAAATATAAATCTCCTTTTGAATCTTTGCTAGCACCATAATAATAGTCTGTCTCTTTTCGATTATATGGTCCTGGAGCTACAATCTCACTTTTGGTTTCATTGTTAAAGTCATAACGATACAAAGCTTCCTTAAAAACGGCACCATAAAACTCTTGATCAGCACCTTTAATCAGAGTCCACACATCATTCATGAATGAACGTGGGTAATTCTTTATTACACCATTAAAAACCTGATAAAGTCCATTATCTGAACCAGACCAAATGTTATTATCACGATCAAATATTACAGGATAAGGTGCTTTTATAAAGCTCAAATCTATTTTTGTACTGGAACGCAAAACACTATCCAACAGGAAATAAGAATAATCATGTGAAAATAAATAGCTTTTTATAGGCAAATGTTTAACCTGAATACTATCAACAAGGTTATTGGTTTTGTAAACTGTAAAAAACTCCTTTTGTGATTCAGGATCAATATATCTATCAGTATTTCCAAGCACTTCGATGTATGCAATTGTTCCATTAAAATCTACTGCTCTTACCTCCTTACAGTCTGTATTAAATTCTTCTTTCTTGATTTTCCCATTGCAACAGCTATGAATCTCTTTTGATCCCTCAGAACTGAAATGCAACTTCTTATTTGCCTTATCATATCCAACAGAATTGACTGCACCTTTAATATCTTTTCCTATTTCGAATCTACAAATCTCTATGGAATCAGAATAATTGATTAGATTTTTAGCTGAAACAAGCCAATAATCATCATCTCCTACAAATACACGAGAAATATCAGAGAAAGTCGATAGTAACTTCATTTCTTTTCCATCATATCTAAATAGTTTATCGTAAGTTTTAACGTAAACTCGCCCCTGAGAATCACTATTGATTTTGAAAATTCTCTCCTTGGGTAAGAAGTGTTCAAAACTCTCACCATTAAACTTAACGATTCCTGACTTCGTTCCAGCCCAAATATACCCCGAGGGATCTTGATGAACAGCCATAACCTGAATTTGTGGTAAGCCTGAATGCGTCGTATAATTAATATACGGCCGTTCTTGTGCTTGTATGCTAAACCAAGTACAAATGAGTAGCAAGAATAAAAAAACTTGTTTCATTTAAGTGTTTATACAGATAGATTTAAGGTTTCCAAGCTCAAGATAATAATTCTAAATCGAATTATTATTCAATACATAACAAGTGAGCAAATAAGCTAATAAGTGGTCGCTAAGTAATTATTAATGACGAATAATTAATAATTAAGCCATTAATTCCGCCCACTTATTATCGAAATCTCCCACTTATTGTTTTTTGCTATTAGCTCTTATTATATCAGGCTATTTTAGAGACAAATTGAAAAACCTAAAAACTAAAATCATGAAAAAATCTCTACTCTTAAGCCTTATTTTAATAAGTTCAGTTCTTCTTGTACAAGCTCAAAAAAAAGTACTACTTCAACATGCTGGAACACCAACATTGCACACAACAATATCTGATGCTATAACTGCTGCAGTAGCAACGGACACCATTTATATTCCTGGTAGTACCTACAACGAAACAATTACTCTTGACAAACAATTGACCATCTTTGGAACAGGACATTATGCAGACTCTACTGCTGCTTCTGGAATGACACAAGTAATCGGAAATTTTTATCTCAACACCGGCTGTGATGGATCAAAAATTGAAGGTTTATATACAAACGGTTATATCTACACATCATCACAAACTATTAATAACATTACAATAAGTAGATGTCGAATTGGTGGACAAACTCAATTAAATGGAACTATTGACGGCTTTATTATTAGTGAATGTGTACTTCTTGGGACTGTTTCATCTTCTAACGCTGGTACTGCTACTAATATTGCAATTGAAAAATCTATTATTCAAGGACAAATTATTTATTTTAGAAATACCTCCTTAATATCAAATTGTGTACTGGTTCGTAATTATACTGGCTCTAGTGGTAGTGGATATAATTTCTATGACTGCCAAGGAATAGTATTTAGCTCTAATGTTATTCTAGATCAATCATGTAGCATACCAAACACTTGTGAATTTGATAACAATTTATTTAGAAAGGACTACGCAGGCTCGATGGGAGTCGATGATAATAACAACTTATTTAATCAAGACATTGCAAGCATTTTTGTAAATCTGGAAACAGGAAAAGAATATACTTTCGATTTTGCAAATGATTACCATTTACAAGCTTCTTCTCTAGGTGTGAATGCTGCTCTTGACGGAACAAATGTTGGAATATATGGAACAACTAACCCTTGCAAAGCTTCTGCCGTTCCATCCAATCCTCATTTTTTCAAAGTTGATATTGCAAGTGAAAATGATGCTGATGGTAAGTTAAGTGTGGAGCTAGGCGTACAAGCTCAAGACAGATAATTTCCTTTAATCCGATTAATTAATACACATCGGAAATACCCATAAAATAATTTATTAATGGTATAAATGGAGGAAATCAATATGAAAAAAATACTCCTGGTCTGTTTTTTCTGGCTATTTGCCTTAGCAGGATTTAGTCAGAACCAGATAACAGAATATGAATATTGGATTGATGATGATATCGCAAACAGAACATCTGTTAACCTATCGTCTCCAAGTAATAATATTGCAATAAACGAACTAGTAGATTTATCAACTGTATCCGATGGATTGCACTCTATTAGTATTCGATTTAAAGACACCAATAAGGTATGGAGCAACACTGTAAATAAACTATTTACCAAACGCGAAGCTTTGGCTCCATCTCAAAGTTTACATACCCTACAATATTGGTTCGATAATGATCTTGAAAATGAAGTAACGACCACTTTTGTATCAACCGACAAATTGGATCATTCCGATTTAATCGATTTATCGGCCTTAAGCAATGGAATGCATTTGATTAATTATCGTGTTAAAAATGAATCAAACATTTGGTCTTGTGTAGTTTCAAAACAAATTATTAAGCGTGAAGCATTGGCTGAATCGCAAAAACTGAATACCATACAATATTGGTTCGATAATGACATTGAAAGGGCAATAACAAGCACTTTTGTAGCCACAAATCAATTGGATCATTCCGAATTGATTGACTTATCGGCCTTAAGCAATGGAATTCACTTATTGAATTATCGCATAAAGAATGAGGCAAACATATGGTCTTGTGTAGTTTCAAAACAAATTATTAAGCGTGAAGCATTGGCTGAATCGCAAAAGCTGAATACCATACAATATTGGTTCGATAATAATGTTGAAAGTGCAATAACAAGCACTTTTGCCGCTACAAATCGATTGGATCATTCCGAATTGATTGATTTATCCACCTTGAGTGGTGGAATGCACTTATTGAATTATCGCATTAAGAATGAAGCAAACATATGGTCTTGTGTTGTATCAAAACAAATAATTAAACGAGAAAATAACACACAAGCACATCAACTTACAACAGTTCAATATTGGTTTGATAGCAACATCGAAAATATTGTAACTACCACTATTCCTGCAAGCGATAAAGTTGACAGTAAGGAGTTGATCGAACTATCTGAATTACCAGTTGGACTTCATGTTATTAATGTCCGAATTAAAGACGAAAGTAACATTTGGTCTTCGGTAGTAACAAAACAATTTATTAAAAGTCCAATTCAGCAAGTAGCCAAACTGAATCAATACCGATATTGGTTTAACGACGATCTTACCAATCTGACTACTGTAACTATTGATCCTACAACAGTTCAATTCTCTTTAAATGAGATGGTAGATGTACTGTCCATCCCGCCAGGAGTCGATCAAACCATCAGTTATCAATTTAAGGATGATCAAGGAAATTGGAGTGTGCCGCTTAGCGATACCATTAATCGCATTGCAGTTGTTAAAGCAAGCTTTACTGCCGACAACACCGAAAACTGCGGTTCTTTAACAGTTCAATTCACCAATAATTCTACTGATGGAGAAAGCTATCTGTGGGATTTTGGAGATGGAAATACAAGTACCGAAATTGATCCAAGTTACACTTATAATACAGCAGGTTCGTACACCGTTTCGTTAACAGCGACAAACGACACTTATTCCTTATCGGATGTTTCTAGCATGGCAGATTTAATAACCATTCATGCTATACCAGCTGTTAATTTAGGTGCTGATATACAAATCTGCGAAGGCAATGATCATACCTTTAGTATAGCTGATAATTTTGCGCAATACTTTTGGAATGATGCAAGTGGAACCAATGAATTCACTACTGCCATTGCTGGAGATTATACATTACGCATAGTTGATTTAAATGGCTGTGAAGCAACAGATATTGCAAACTTGTCCTTCTTTACTGCTCCTACAGTTGATCTTGGTGCTGATATTCAAATCTGCGAAGGCAATGAATATACTTTTAGTGTAGCTGACAATTTTGTGCAATACTTCTGGAACGATGTGGAAGGCACAAATGAATTAATTGCAGCTACCGAAGGTGATTATAAGTTAAAAGTTATCGATGCAAATGGATGTGAGGCAACTGATGTTGCAAACCTAAGCTTTCACTCTGCTGCAATTATCAATTTAGGTGATGATGTTCAAATTTGTGAAGGTGGCTCACACACTTTTAGTATTCCTGATAATTTCGAGCAGTACTTTTGGAATGATGTAGAAGGAACCTACCAGTTCTCTACAGAAGTTACTGGGGAATACACCTTAAGAGTAATAGACATTAATGGCTGTGAAGCAAGCGATGTGGTAAACTTACTTGTTAATTCTACGCCAAACATAGATTTAGGAGAGGATATCTTAATCTGTGAAGGTAATTCACATACCTTTAGTGTCGAAGATAACTTTGCTCAATATTTCTGGAATGATTTGGAAGGTACAAACGAAATTATCGCAACAACAGAAGGCAATTATTCTTTAAGGGTTATCGATAACAATGGCTGTGAAGCAACAGACAATGTTAGTCTAACAATTTCATCCATATCAATTAATTTAGGACAAGATGCACAAATCTGTGAAGGTGGCGCATTCTCCCTTAGTGTTCCAGATAACTTTACCCAGTATTTTTGGAATGATGTAGAAGGAACAAATCAATTTTCAGCAACTGAAGAAGGTACGTATACGCTTCGGGTTATTAACGCCAATGGATGCGAAGCTACCGATGAAGTTCATTTAACGGTATTCCCTGCTTCAACAATTGAGCTTGGTGATAATGTTATTGCTTGTGAAGGATCTGAGCACACCTTTAGTGTTGCGGACAATTTCGCACAATACTTCTGGAATAATGTAGAAGGTACAAATGAGTTCCTAACTAGCACCGAAGGAACATACACCCTTCGAGTAATTGATAACAATGGATGTGATGCAACAGATGATGTGAATTTTTCATTTTACACTTCTCCATCTGTTGATTTAGGTAATGATATCAATATCTGCGAAGGCTCAGAACATATTTTTAGTGTGGCTGACAATTTTGTGCAATACTTCTGGAACGATGTGGAAGGCACAAATGAATTGATTGCAACTACCGAAGGTAATTACGGCTTGAAAGTTATCGATGCAAATGGATGTGAAGCAACAGATGCAGTTCATCTAGGACTTTACGAAACTCCAGAAACACCAATCGTAAGCTATGCCAATGGAATTCTCTCATCTACTATCGAAAATGGGTACCAATGGTATTTAAACAATCAGACTCTAAGCGGATTCACAGCCCAACAATTCACCCCAGAACAAGATGGTAATTACTCCGTTGAAGTTTGGAGCGAATTTGGATGCAAATCTTCACAATCAGAATCTGTCGAAGTAATACTTGTTGGTATTGCAGACCTATTAAAAGAAAACATGTCGATTTATCCGAACCCAACCAAGGGCAAACTTGTTATCGATTTACGAAATAACTTCAACCATGTATCTACTCTACAGCTAAAACTGCTCGATTCGAGCGGAAAACTAATCTTGTGCAAAAAACTAGAACCAATAACCACTCTAGACTTGAGCAGTTATCCGTCAGGATTGTATTTTATTCACTTTATCAACCTTAATGAAGCAGTTAGCTTCAAAATTGTTAAGCAATAATGTAAGTAGAGATACATTTTAGTTAGCAGCGAGGGAATTCACCTATTATTGGTGGGTTCCCTTTTTCTTTTTCATGAATATAAAAAACCTAGCCATGTACGTGTTTGCACGAACATGGTTGTCTTAACCCTACTTGGTGCCAAACTAAGTGCAAATAATTACTAATATCAATTCACAAATGAAAAGAAAACAGCTCATTATTTTATTGTTGGCAATTTGTCCTTTAGGAGCATTTAGCCAAATGCAAGAAAGTAGTTTATCAAAAAAAGAAATTCGTAAATCAAGACCAACATACATCAATCTTAGTGCTGGTCTTAACATTTCAAAACTCAGAGATTTTGCAACCTCTCCACTGTTTTACAACGGAACAGCAAAAACATTTTCAGTTTCCCGCTTAAAAGCAGATGACAATAGAGAAATTGAAATTGGTCTGTCATACGGATTCGGAAATTACAGTTCAAGTTTTAACGGCACCACATCAACAAGTCAAATAAAAACATTTGCATTTAATTATTCCCAATTATATGCAATTCGATCTTTATCAACCGAAAAATGGAACGTTAGAGTTGGAGCACTCTTTAATACCACAGGTAATTTTCGAGTTAACCCAATTTTACAAAACAACTCAACAGGATTAGAACTTTTCTCTACCTTATTTGGGTCCGTTAAAGCAACCCGTGATATCTCAAGCCTTAATCGTTTTTTATTTTTCAAACTCAAGCCTGCAGATAGAACTCTTTCGTTTCGATTTAACCTTGGATTAATGAACAATACTTATCGAAATGGCTATGCATATTCTGGCCAAGAAGGTGTATTAAATGATGATGGCTTTCTAAAATCATATGAATTCAAAGCTTTTTCAGGAGCAAGATTCAGCTCTGCCTTAGATTACACAGTGTATCTAAAAAACAAAAATGGAATACGCCTTTCTTACGAATGGGATGCTTACAAAACAGGAGGGAACTTAGATCAATTCGAGATGAGTAATCACACTCTTAAAATAGCTCTCTTATTCAATAAAAAGTAATAAAATACTTTACTCACCAGTTCACCAGAAGGTGTTATTAATGATTTAGTATCTCGAAAAATAAAAAAATAATACAATGAAAAAGATATATTTAGCACTCCTAATAATTCCATTCTTTTTTTCTTGCGAAGACGCGATGTTCGAAAAAGATTTGGCTTCCACTGATCCAATGACAAACTTTGAATACCTATGGACCCAATGTGATGAAAAATACTCCTATTTTGAATTAAAAAATATCGACTGGGATCAAATTAAAACAAAGTACTCGGCAAAAATAAGTAATGACATGTCGGAGGAGGCATTGTTTACCGTATTAGGCGATATGCTTACCGAACTTAAAGATGATCACACCAATTTGATTTCCGATTTTAACATATCCTTTTTTGGCGTAGATCAACTGGGTCAGGATAATTACGATTCTCGAATTGTAAAAGACCAATACCTATCCGAAGATTATTATATCTCGGGCCCTTTTACTCACGATTTTCTAGCCAATAATGAGGTTGGCTACATACGCTTTGGTTCATTTACGGGCACAGTAGACAATACAAACCTTGATTTTATTTTGAATCGTTACAAAAACACAAAAGGTCTGATTCTTGATTTAAGAGAAAATGGCGGAGGTGCCGTTACCGATATTTTTAATATTCTGAGTCGCTTTGTCGAGAAAGAAACAATCTTGAATTACTCAAGAATAAAAACAGGACCAGCACACAACGATTTTTCGGAAGATAAACCTGTAAAAGTTACTCCTCACGATGGCATTAGATACACAAACAAAGTAATGGTATTGGTCGACAGAGGAACATACAGCGCAGGATCGTTTACCTCTTTAGCAACAAAGGCATTGCCTAACATGATTCTTGTAGGAGATACAACTGGTGGCGGATTAGGCTTACCAAATGGTGGTCAGCTACCAAATGGTTGGACTTATCGATTCTCAATAACTCAAGCTTTAACATTGGATAAAAATAATACATTCGAAAACGGTGTTCCTCCAGATATTAAAGTTTCATTCGATTGGGATGACCGTACAAAAGATGAAATTATCGAAAGAGCCTTGAAAGAGCTTCTTTAAGCGTGAAAACTTAATCTTAAAAGGGAATTCACCTATTATTGGTGAGTTTTCTTTTTTTAACCCTATAAAAATACCTTACACATTCTTGGATATCCTTTACCAACTACTAATCAACGCATTTAACACATCTATCATTTAATTTTGCTTCGGCTTGCCTAAATACCTATATTATATAGATATATACATAATCAGCAAAATGCAGAAGATGAATATTTTACTCGTAGATGATAAAGGAGGACCGTATATTCTGGATACAATCCGATGTTTGAGTTATAAACAAGATGTTAATATCTATGTAGTATCACCAGAACGCAAAGAATATTTTAATACCATTCCCTATTCTCGTCACGTTAAAAAATATGAATACCTTAATTTCAAAAGCAAAAAAGAGGAAATTGAAAAAATTAATGTCAAAATAAGGGAATGGAAAATAGATGTCGTTCTTCCTGTAAAACAATCGAACTATACATTTTTCGCTAGTTTAAATGGAGAATTTGATCGTTCTCTTCTTCCTCCTCAATCCACAAAAGAAACCTTAGAAATCGTTTCTGACAAATGGCTACTTTTTAATTGGCTGAAAGAACATTCATTTCCAACACCAAAAAGTTATTTAGTTTCAGAGGAAAATCTTCAATCCATAACATTTCCAATACTTCTAAAACCAAAACTAGACACAAACGGAAATAAGGTTAAAATGATTAAGTCAGCAGATTCTTATCTAGAAACCACAAAAGAAAATAATTTTAACAAGGAAGATTTCATCCTTCAGGAAAATATTTATGGTGAAGATATTGATATCAGCTTACTAGCCAAAAATGGTATTATTAAAGCCTATACAATCCAAAAAGGATTGGTTAGAGAAGCTCTTTCTTTCGCTACAGGAATTGAGTTCATTGATAATAATGAACTGTTAAAGCAAACCGAAGCTATTATCAAAAAACTTAACTGGAATGGCATTGCTCACTTAGATTTTGTTCACGATCCTAAATCTAACTCCTATCACCTTATTGATTTTAATCCTCGCTTGTGGTCTACTTTAATTGGCTCTTTATACGCTGGTGTTAACTTTCCAATATTAATGGTAAAACTCGCACAAAATCAAACAATCGATTTTATTGGCTATCGTAAAACTCAATTTTATCTTGCCCAACAAGCACTTCAACAAGGCAAACTAAAAAGCATTAAAAACTCTTCTTGGAAATATGTGCTAAATGATCCGCTTCCTGAAATAGTAAAAACTTATAAAAAACTAAGTTCGATCATTAAACTTAAATAAAAAGCCTACTCGAAATGCATCGAGCAGGCTTAATAAACACTAGTTAGTGATATTCTTATCTATTTCTCCAATCTTTCGTTTAGTTTTTTGATGATTTGCTTAGCGTCACCAACAATACCAAGGTCTGACACCTGGAAAATAGGTGCGTCCTTGTCTTTGTTTACCGCGATAATCAAATCTGAATCTTCCATACCTGCAACATGCTGAATCGCACCTGAGATACCGAAAGCAAAGTAAAGGTCCGGACGAACCGTTTTACCTGTCTGCCCTACCTGGCGCTCGTGTCCGATATAACCGGCATCAACCATAGCACGAGAAGCTGAAACTTCAGCATCAAGCGTAGTAGCTAATGAATCCATGGCATCGAAACCTTCCTGATTACCAATACCACGACCACCTGAAACCAAGATACGTGCTTCAGTAATATCGATTAGATCCGTTTCTTCCTTAACGGTTTTAACCAACTTTACTTTGATCTTCGAAGAATCGAATTCAACTTTATAGTCAGTAATAATTCCTTCACGACTTGTATCAGCATCGATAGCGAACAAAACGCCCGGACGAACGGTTCCCATTTGAGGACGGTGATTTTTACAAACGATAGTTGCCATTAGGTTACCACCAAAAGCCGGACGAGTCATCAACAACTCACGGTTCGCTCCCACTTCAATCTTCGTACAGTCAGCCGTTAAACCTGTTTTAACACGAGCTGAAACACGTGGTCCCAAATCACGACCTAAAGTCGTTGCTCCGATTAATACTGAATCTGGCTTTCTGTCGTTGATAATTTTGCAAATAGCCTGAGTGTATGGCTCAGTTGTATAATCAGCCAATTCTGGCGCATCAACAACTAAAACCTCATCAGCACCAGCAGCAATAAGCCCTTGTGCCTTAGCAGCGATGTTATGCCCTAAAAGCATAGCATAAACCTTATCGTTTAACTCATCTGCCAATCGTCGTGCTTGTCCCAAAAGTTCCAATGCCACATTCTGAACAAAGCCTTCGCGCTGCTCAATAAAAACATATATGCCTTTGTAATCTTCTAAATTCATAGTCTCAACGATTTATAGAATGAATTTTTCTTTCATCTTGTTAATAATGATTCCAACAGCCTCGTCAGTATCTACCTCATAAAGTTCGCCAGCTGGTTTTAAACCACGAGCAAATGCTTTGTGTACACTTGTTGGTGATCCCTTAAGACCCAAAAGTGTTTCATCAACTTCAATCTGATCTTTACCCCAAACCTCAACTTCTTTTTGGTAAGCATCAACAATACCACCAACACTCATGTAACGAGGATTGTTAGCTGAAGCAAGAACAGTCACCACACAAGGTGCTTCCACCTCTAAAATTTGGTAACCTTCTTCGATATGACGTTTCATTGTGAATGTTTTCTCACCATCAAATTTCAAATCTTCAAGATAAGATACCTGAGGTAAATCAAGATGCTCAGCAATCTGGGGACCTACCTGTGCAGTATCACCATCAATCGCCTGACGACCGGTAATCAAAAGGTCGAAATCAAGCTTTTTAAGCGCTCCTGCAAGTGCGTATGATGTTGCAAGAGTATCAGCTCCAGCAAACTTTCTATCTGTTAAATGGATGGCTCTATCAGCTCCCATTGCAAATGCTTCACGAAGAATTAAATCCGCTTGTGGAGGTCCCATCGTAATCACAGTAATGTGAGCACCCTTTTCTTCTTTTAACTGTAGCGCCATTTCCAAACCACCCTTATCATCAGGGTTGATAATACTTGGTACGCCTTCTCTGATTAGAGTTCCTGTTTTTGGATCGATTTTAATCTCGGTAGTATCAGGAACCTGCTTTATACAGACAACTATTTTCATTTTTTCTGATTTTATTGAAACAACAGATCAACTGCGTTTCGGTAATGATTCATACGGTCAAGACATGTCCTGACCCTACAATTACATTATATCTTACTTAAGCATATTAGCTGAAATCACCATTCTCTGAACTTCAGAAGTTCCTTCGTAGATCTCAGTAATTTTAGCATCACGCATCATACGCTCAACCGGGTATTCGCGAGTGTAACCATAACCACCGTGCAATTGAACGGCTTTGTTTGTTACCTCCATAGCTGTTTCGGCTGCATAAAGCTTAGCCATAGCTGCATCAACAGAATAAACTTTCTTTTGATCTTTTTTGTAAGCCGCTTTGCGAACCAACATACGAGAAGCTTCTGTTTTTGTGTTCATGTCAGCCAACTGGAACTGTGTGTTTTGGAAAGCAGAAATGGCACGACCAAACTGTTTTCTTTCTTTCACATATTTCACAGTCTCATTAATTGCACCCTGAGCTAAACCTAAAGCCTGAGCAGCAATACCAATACGACCACCATCAAGGGTTTTCATAGCGATACCAAAACCTTTGCTCAATTTCCCTAACATATTAGTTTTAGGCAATACACAGTTTTCAAAAATCAATTCGCAAGTTGCAGAACCTTTAATCCCCATCTTCTTCTCTTTCTTACCGATAGAGAAACCAGGTGTGTCTTTTTCAATAATGAAAGCTGTGATACCACGAGTTCCCTTAGACTTATCAGTCATAGCAAAAATCACATATACATGTGCATATTCAGCATTGGTAATAAAGATTTTAGAACCATTGATGATATAGTTATCGCCATCTTCAACAGCTGTTGTTTGCTGACCAGCAGCATCAGTACCCGCATTAGGCTCAGTTAAACCAAAAGCTCCAATCCACTCACCAGAAGCAAGCTTTGGCAAATATTTTTGCTTTTGCTCTTCGGTTCCGTGCTCTAAAATAGGAGCTGCACACAAAGATGTGTGAGCTGAAACAATAACGCCAGTTGTACCACATACCGCTGAAAGTTCTTCAACAGCCATAGAATACATTAGGTTATTTCCACCTGCACCACCATATTGCTTTGGAATTGGAATTCCCATGATACCAATTTTTGCCATTTTCTCAACCGTTTCGATTGGAAAACGCTCTTGCTCATCAACTTCTGCAGCAAGTGGCTTTACTTCATTTTCAGCAAAATCTCTAATCATTTGCTGGAACAATTCCTGTTCTTTTGTTAGGCTAAAGTCCATATTTTTTATTAGATGTTTGTAGAAAAAACACAATACGCCTCTATACTCATCACTATAAATCCCTGTTTACAAGGGCTGAGATAAGACAGATAACATACTGCGCTCTAACGACTCAGTACTAATTAAACGTTCTTAAGAATCAAAGCAGTACCCATACCACCACCAATACAAAGTGATGCTAAACCGAATTGCTTATTTGTACGTTTCATCTCGTGAATTAAACTTACAGTAATACGTGTTCCTGATGCCCCAATTGGGTGACCTAATGCAATAGCTCCACCATTCACATTATTTCTCTCCTGGAAAAATTCCGGAGCTACACCGTGATCTTCGCATAATTGCTTAACCACACCTAATGATTGTGCTGCAAAAGCTTCATTCAATTCCAACACTTCCATGTCAGTTAATTTCATATCAGCCTTTTTTAAAGCGCTTGCAATAGCAGGAACTGGTCCCATACCCATAATAGCCGGATCTACACCACCCTGACCAGTAGCAACAATCTCTGCAAGTGGAGTCAAATTATGCTCTTTTACAGCCTCTTCAGAAGCAACCAATACAAAAGCAGCACCATCATTAATACCAGAAGCGTTACCAGCTGTTACCGTTCCATCCTTTTTGAAAGCAGGACGTAAACCAGTTAATTTCTCTTCGCTTGTTCTACGGTTGATGAACTCATCAGCATCGAAAACAATTGTTTCTCTACGTGATTTGATTTCAACAGGAACAATCTCATTCTTAAAATGACCTGCATCCTGTGCGGCCATCGCTTTTTGCTGAGATGCAAATGCAAAAGCGTCTTGATCTTCGCGAGTCAGGCTATATTTTGCTGCAATATTCTCAGCAGTAATACCCATGTGGTAACCTTCGAATGCATCTGTTAAACCATCGCATACCATATGGTCAACAGTTTTAATATCCATCATTTTATGTCCTGTACGAACGCCACCTGGCATTACAAAACCTGCAGCAGACATATTCTCAGTACCACCGGCAATAATCATGTTAGCTTCGCCTGATTTAATATTAGCATAAGCCAAATTGATTGTCTTCATACCAGAACCACAAATCATGTTAATTCCATAAGCTGGTACCTCTTGAGGCACACCTGCTTTAATTGAAGCCTGACGTGCAATACCTTGCTTTTGACCTGCCATTAGGATATTTCCTACAACAACTTCATCAAGTTTAGATGCGTCGATCTTAGTTTCTTCAATAATATTTTTGATAACTCCTGCAGCTAAATCAGCAGCGGCAACCGGAGTTAGTGTTCCTAAAAATTTTCCTATAGCCGTTCTTTTGGCTGCAACGATATATACTTTACTCATTGTATTTTAATTTTCTAATTGGTATAACATCGTTAAGGATTCGACGAATCGTTTCCCTACTTTTTCATTTCAGCCAGATCCTCTGCAATAATCAATTTTGCATCGGTAGCTTCTTGTACTTGCTCAACAGTAAACATTGGGTTAATCTCAGTTAAAAGAATTCCCTCAGGCGTAATTTTCATTACTCCCATTTCTGTGATAATCATTTCCACTTGCTCTGCAGCAGTTAATGGCAAATCACAAAGTGTCATAATCTTGTGATTACCTCTGGCTGTGTGTTCCATTGACAGGATAACACGCTTTGCACCTACAATAAGGTCCATTGCACCACCCATACCTGGCGTTTTCTTACCTGGAATCATCCAGTTAGCAAGATTCCCTTTTTCATCAGCCTGAAGAGCTCCTAAAAAAGTAACATCAACATGTCCGCCACGGATAATAGCAAAAGAAGCTGCAGAATCGAAACTACTTGCGCCTTCCTTATAAGTAATATGTCCGCCACCAGCATTTACAAAATCCTTATCTTCTTCACCCTCAGCTGGGACAGCACCCATGCCAAGCAAACCATTCTCCGATTGAAGAATTACGTTTACATTATCAGGGACATAATTAGGAATAAATGTAGGCAAACCAATTCCTAAGTTTACTACATCACCATCTTGTAATTCGAGAGCAGAACGCTTCGCGATGATCTCTCTGATTTCTTTTTTATCCATTTGAGTGTTTTTTTAGTATTCAGTATCAAGATGTAAGTATCAAGACTTAAATCCTGATACTTTGTACTAGTTTCTCGTATTTATGCGTTCAATCTTCTGCTTAATTCTTGTGCGGCATAAGATGCCACGTCATCAGCATATTTGTTCATACCGAAACCTGCATCGTAACCCAATTCTTTTGCTAATTCATGCGATAAACGTGGTCCGCCACATATTAAGATAACCTTATCACGCAAGCCTTCTGCCTCCAGCATTTCTACCAGTTCAACAAGGTTTTGAATGTGAACATCTTTTTGTGTTACAGTCTGAGATACTAAAAGAACATCAGCTTTCATTTCGATAGCTTTAGCGATGAATTCTTCGTTAGGTACCTGAGATCCCATATTTAAAGCTTCGATCATCTCGTAACGCTCCAAACCATAGTGACCAGCAAAACCTTTCATGTTCATTATCGCATCGATACCCACTGTGTGTGCATCTGTACCTGTACTTGCTCCTACAACGACAACTTCACGTCCAATATGCTCTTTGATGAAATCATCTGTTTCGTGCATGTCCATTGTCGTTGACTCTACTTTTGGTACAACGATACTTGTAAAATCTACTGTATGAATTGAGCTACCGTAACAGTTGAAAAAGGTAAAACCTTCCATAAGTTCCTGTACAAATACAACTTGTACATCTTCGAAACCCATTTTTTTCATCATCTGCTTAGCAGCCTCAATCGCCTCTTCGCCTTTAGCTACAGGCAATGTGAAACTTACCTGAGTTTTACCATCGTTCATGGTATCACCGTAAGGCTTAATTTTTGTTAGATCTAAGGTCTTGTCGAATTCATTCGAACTGGTAGAATAAAGTCCTCCACTCATTTTGCTTATCTCCTATATTTTAAGCAGAATCAAGAAGTGATCTTAGTTGAGCATTTAACACTCTCCTAAATTCCCTTTGAAAGAGGGAATCACCAGTTCCAAAAAATAATTTTCCTGGAACTTTTTACTTGATCCTTTATACTTGTTATTTGTTACTTTTTATGCAATATTTCAATGTAAGGGTTGAAGTAGTTGCTTCCTTTTTCCACAACTCCATCAAGACCTTTACCACCATTGATTGGACGCTTAATATCAGCGAAAATTCCTTTCTCAAGTGCAGTAAACATTCCCTCTTTTTCAATCTTTTCTAGCAATTCAATTGAATCTGCAAGAATCTTTTGAGCTCTTGTACGAATTAAACCTCCTTCTTTAAATTCAACCTCATCACCAATATTCTTCATATTATTGAAAATGTATTTTGCATTCTCAAGAGAAAGGTAACGGTCAGACATGAAAGGCGTGTGAATTGCTTCCGTCAACATACCCAAAAGTTGGATTCCTTGTCCTGTCCAGATTGAAATCTGATTAAACAAAGCATCTTGTACGTTTCCTTTGAAGATATTACCTGTCATGAATTTTGTAGGAGGCATATACTTAAGTGGTGCCTTAGGGAAGATCTCACGAGTCATTTGAGCTTGTGCTAACTCATAAAGGAAACCATTCTCTAGTCCTGGCTCCATCTCGAAAGCATGACCTAATCCCATTTGCTCTTCCGGAAGATCAGCAATTACCGCTAACTGCTCATTAATAAAGTCAGAAGCCAAAACAGTATGTGCTTCGTCGAATGCATCAGCAGTCGTTAGGTAGTTATCTTCACCTGTATTGATGATTACACCAGCAAAACCATTCAATACTCTTGAGAAGTATTGGTCAACCAATGTACGTTGCATATTGATATCACGGAAAAGGATTCCGTAAAGTGCATCATTCAACATCACATCTAATCCTTCAAGAGCACCCATAGCAGCAATCTCAGGCATACATAGACCAGAACAATAGTTACAAAGGCGAATGTATTTACCTTCTTCCTCACCAATCTTATCAAGGTGAGTACGCATAATTCGGAAGTTCTCCTGAGTCGCAACAGTTCCACCAAAACCTTCAGTCGTTGCACCGTAAGGTACATAGTCAAGTAACGACTGACCTGTTGTACGAATTACAGCAATAATATCGGCACCCTGACGAGCTGCAGCCTCAGCCTGAACAACATCTTCGTAGATGTTACCTGTTGCTACAATTACGTATAAGTATGGTTTAGGGCCTTCACCAATCGTTTCAATATAGTTATCTCTCTTAGCTTTACGATCTCTAATTACCTTAATACTTTTCTCAACAAAAGGTTGAATTGCTTTGTGAATTTCTTCAGTTGAACGAACAGGAATCTTCGTTAGATCCAACTCGCCTGCAGCAATTTTCTCAGCAGCTTGTTGTGGATTTAATCCAGCTTCAATAATTGCATTTCCTAAAAAATACATCACCCCTTGGTTAAGAACACCTTTGTCCTTAATCTCATCCACTACAACATTTGGAAGTGGTACCTCGTTATTGTCAACACCATCAATCCCCAAAAGACGACACAAAGTACGTTCTACAGATACCGTTGTATAGCTATCCACAAACTCCTGAACGTTGTCAGCAATTTTTCTCGAAACGCCCTTTGCGTAGTTAACTTTATCAAAGTCAAGACCTAGTTTACTCCTTTGCATTTTCAATTATCCTTTTATAAATGTATTTTCCTTGCTAGCTTCTTCATCCAAATGGCTTTGCGCTCTTTCAATTATTTCTTTATCGATTCCCAATAAAGAAGCAATTCGAAGCGCTTCATGAGGAACTTCCCCTTCAAGATCCTCAACCAATGAATAATCCATATAACTGTTAATATTTTTGTGGGTGATTACATTTGCACCCAAATCTTTGTCCAAACCTTTCACTCTAAGTTTTCTGAACTTGGATTTCAAACCACTATAATGAGTGGTAATAACACTTCTAACTTTTCCTTGATAAAAAATATCTGCAACAGCATTCACAATTGCCAAACCTTCCACCGGATTTGTTGTTCGAGCCAATTCATCAATCAAAATCAAAACATTATTCTGATTTTGCGAATCCTTTACCATATGACTCACATTCAACATTTCCGAAGCGAAAGAAGACAAGCCATTTAATTCTGACTGCTCATCGCCTACCGATATCATCACTTTATCAACAATGCTAATTTGTGCCGATGTAGCCGGAACAAAAAAGCCAAATTGAAACAAATACTGACAAAGAGCGAGTGTTTTTAACACCACTGTTTTTCCAGCCATATTTGCTCCCGTAATCAAACAAACAGATTTTTCAAGATCAATATCAATTGCTTGATATTGCTTGTTCTGATTTGCCAGTTCATTTTTTATCATCGGGTTGAACATTCCCGTATATAAAGTTTTCCCTTCCGATATTTCCGCCTTACTTAAATTCCATTTACTTACTTGTACCGCTTTCGCGATAAGTAAATCCAAATGCGCCAATTGACTTAATGCATTTGCCAAAATAGCTCCAAACTGAGAAATTTTAGTACAAAGCTCTTCACGAACTTTCGCTTCAATTTCCTGCATTTTGGAAAATAAAACTTCAATATCTAAATCAGAATCACCATTCTTACTTTTAGCCAATTTCAGTTCTTTTCGAGCCTCTGCTAATTCTTCCGAGTAATTGTCGTAGATGTAAAAAGATGGAATTTTTGTATTCTGAGGATCCAACAAACGAATTAGTTGACTTAAGTCTGGAACAGCAAGAAAATTTAATTTCCCTCCCTTTTGCAGTTCTTCAATTTCCTGAACAACCAGAGAAAAAACCTTTATTTCGAACAATTCAACATCATCAAGAACCAAGTTTCCAATCAAATTATTCACGCTGCCGCGGATATCGCGAAGCTGAGCCAATTTATTTTGTAATTTGGCAATCAAATCAGAATTGGATTCTAAGGCTACCACTGCCCGATCAACTAATGTCAATTCTGCAGCAATCTCCTTTTCGCAGCACATCATTTTCGAATCTAGCAGATAGCGTCTTCCCATTGGAGATCTTAAATCAAGATCTTCCATTAAAAATTGCAATCCGCTTGTATGTGCTACTACTTCTCGAAACATTTCTTTACAATCTTTTTATATCGTACACAGGAATATTTACCTTATCCTGCAATGCACTTTTCAACTCATCCGAATTTAATCGGTAACCATCGGGTGAAACTGGGTTAATCGTAATCGCCAATAAATTGGTTTTATTCAAAACCTGCATTTGTCCACCTCTTTTTAAAAAAGCGTAATAGGTTTCAGGTTTTGCAAACACTCGCGTAAAATCTCTTACAACCAAGTTGATTTCAGAAATCTGCTTCTGATTTTTTAAGAATTCTAAAAACTTATCAGTAATCGCACCATTTACAAAAATACGATTCCCCTTTTTAAAGAGTTTATCTTTCGCTTTTTCAATTAATAGAACAGAACTAATTCCTGTATCTATTACATTCCCAACAGAATCAATTGCCCAAATACCATTTTCAACTTCAGCTAATTGAGCTTTCAAATACCTATCAATTTCCGGCAATTGAATTAAATCATACACATACTTGGTTTTATAAACCAATTGTGGAATATTTGCAGAAAGTGCCGCTCCAGTTGCTAATATCATAGCATCAGTCACAGCTGGCGATCCTAAACTCTTGCGTGACAAAGCCCCATCAACAATGCACAGCTCTACCCCTTTGTTTTTTAAATCAGCAATTAACTCCTTTATGGAATGATTGCTGGCTGGTCCTGATAATAGAACCTTGCCTTTGCTCAAAGCTTTTGCGGTAACCAATCGACCTAAACTCGTTGATTGACGAGAGATATCAACAATTTCTGAAATCAGCTTTCGCTGTTTGTAATGCAATTCGGAAGTAACAAAAATCATCCCTTCATAAACCTCAATTTCAGGCTTGTGAGTTTGAGTCACTGCATCGGTATTCTCTCCATCAACACCTATAGAAGTGAGTGCAATTTGTTTAGTGCTGCCGCTCAATCGCGACAGCACATAATTCAAACACTCGGTTTTCCCGGTATTTTTTTCGAGTCCAACAATCGATAAACTCTTGTATTTTTCTATTTCCTTTATAAAAGGCATTATTTTTTCTTATTTCTCTCTTTACGGGCCAAGTGATCTGGTTCAATAGACAACATATCTCCGTTCAATAAAGAAGCAACACCTTCGTGTTTCTCATTCATTGTACAATCCGGACAAGCACACTTGTTATCGTAATGAGTTGGCTCGGTATAAGTTGTAATTACACCCTCGAAGTTACGCAAAATCACTTTAGTTGGACTTTGTGAAACAACATACTGAGGCATAACCGGAATTTTACCACCTCCACCTGGAGCATCAACTACAAAAGTTGGAACTGCAAAACCAGACGTATGACCACGAAGACTCTCGATAATCTCGATACCCTTAGAAACAGGTGTTCTAAAATGTGAAAGTCCCATAGATAGGTCACACTGATAGATATAGTAAGGACGAATACGGTTCATTACCAAGTTGTGAACCAATTTCTTCATGACGTGTACACAGTCGTTAACACCTTTCAATAGTACCGACTGGTTACCCAATGGTACACCTGCATTAGCTAAACGAGCAACAGCTTCTTTAGCTTCTCCAGTCATCTCGTCAGAATGGTTGAAATGCGTATTAACCCAAACCGGATGGTATTTCTTAAGCATATTCACCAATCCTTCAGTAATACGCTGTGGCAATACAACAGGTGTACGAGTTCCGATACGGATAATCTCAACGTGAGGAATATCGCGTAATGAACTAATGATATATTCTAACTGATCATCACCAATCAAAAGAGCGTCACCACCAGAAAGAACAACATCTCTTACTTGAGGTGTGTTTCTGATGTACTCAATTGCTTTGTTGATATTGTCCTTTGGTGTTGAAGCATCAGACTGACCCGCAAAACGACGACGTGTACAGTGACGACAATACATCGAACACATATCAGTAATCAAGAATAATACACGATCCGGATAACGGTGAGTTAATCCAGGAACCGGAGAATCCTCATCCTCGTGTAATGGATCTAAAAGATCAGCATCAGCATGGTGAACTTCCAATCCTGTAGGAATAGCCTGCTTACGAACAGGACATTCTGCATTATCAACATCTACAAGAGATAAATAATATGGTGTAATCGCCATACGTAATGTTGCTAACGACTTCTTAACACCTTCTTCTTCATCAGCAGTAAGGTTAATGTATTTCTTAAGATCCTCTAAAGTTTCAATACGGTTTCTTACCTGCCATCTCCAATCGTTCCACTGCTCGTCTGTAACCTGAGGAAACATTGATCTGCGTCTGTCGTTGTTAGTCATTATACGTATAATTTTTCAAATAACTCTCTAATTCCTTTTGACTCTCTAACGATTTCAAGTGTTAGGTCGGCATGTCCAATTGCATAACCGTTTCCAACAATCATATCAACGTCTTTACCAACACCTTCAGCACCTAAAGCTGCTTTAGAGAAAGAAGTCGCCATAGAGAAGAAATAAACACAACCACGATCTTTAGTAATCAAGATTGAAGACATCTCAGTAGAAGCAACATTTACATTGTTGATTACCACATCACATCCTTCTTCGCCAGTGATTTCAGTTACACGCGTGTAAATATCCATGACGTCAGTTGCATCACCGATCAATACGTCGTGAGCTAATCCTAATTCTTTAATTCGCTGTGCGTTCTCTTCAGAATACTCAACAACAATTACTTTTCCTTTAGGACCTACCTTTTTCATTGCCTGATAGCAACAAAGTACACCTGATTTTCCACCACCACCGATGATGCAAACTGTGTCGCCTTCCTTAACCAAACGATCAACCTGAGCAGGAGCACCCGCTACATCAAGAGCAGCTAAAGCTAATTTCTCCGGTAGGTCAGATGGAAGAACAGCGTAAAGACCTGAAGCGAAAAGAATCGCTTGTCCATCAATATCAACCTGATCATTAGATAGGTTAATATTCGTGATCTTATCGATATTAAGAGGTGTAAGAGATAGAGAAACTAAAGTTGCTACCTTATCGCCTACTTTAAGATTTTGATTTGGAAAATTTGGTCCAACTTCTTTAATTGTACCAATTAACATTCCTCCGGAACCCGTTACCGGATTTTGCATTTTACCACGTTCGCCAACAATAGAAAGAATCATTTCTTCCATCTTAGCCGTATCAGCATTGCAAGCACCTTTTACTTGAGTAAAACTTGCTGAGTCGATATTAAGTGTCTGTACATCAATCAAAACTTCATTATCGTAGATTGACATTGTATTATCCAACTTTTGAGCTGGCTGTGGAAGAGTTCCTTTTGGCTCAAGGACTCTGTGAGTTCCGTATTTGTTTCCTTTGTTCATTTCTATATTCTAAAGCTGTTAGCAATTAGCTGTTGGCAATTAGCTATTCCCGTTACGAAAATCACTAAAAGCCAATGGCATTTTTTATTTTTGCTTTTAAACCTAAAATTTCTCTTGCCTCAGCTGGAGTTGCAATTTCGCGACCAAACTCATTAGCCAAACGAACTACTTTCTCAACTAATTGACCATTCGATTCTGCAACAACACCTCTTGAAATCATTGTGTTATCTTCGAATCCAACACGAACATGACCACCATCGATAATAGCAGCTGCAGCTAATGGGAATTCAAATCGTCCGATACCTGCTACTGTATAAGTTGCATCAGCAGGAATACTACCACGCATGAATACAAAATCGCGAAGTGTTCCGGAGATTCCACCGTTTACTCCCATTACAAAATCGAAGTGCATTGGTGACTTAATAAAACCTTTCTTGTGAAGGCGAAGTGCCATGTCAATCATCGACTTATCGAAAACTTCCAATTCAGGCTTAATTCCTCTTTCAATCATTTTTTCACCGAAATACTTGATCGTATTCTCAGTGTTTTCGAAAATCTCATCACCACCAAAGTTTAATGTACCACAGTCAAGAGTTGCCATTTCCGGATTCAACTCAGTAGGCTGAAGTCTTTCGTCGTTGGTCATACCAACTGCACCACCTGTTGATGGCTGAATAATTACATCAGGATATTGAGCATGGATAGCATCCATTACTAGCTTAAAACGATCTTTATCCTGAGTCGGTGTACCATCGTCATGACGAACATGAAGGTGAATGATACTTGCACCAGCTTTAATTGCTGATCCGGCTTCGCGAACACATTCTTCAACTGTATATGGAACAGCAGGGTTATGCTCTTTTGTTACTTCGGCGCCACTAATTGCGGCTGTGATAATTAACTTTTCCATGGCTTAATTATTTACGTTGGCTAGCTTTTGGCGTCACACAAGTTCCGATAGCACGACATGTTACGATTGGCTCTTCCAGCAAATCACAAGCAGAATCAGAAATATCTGTTCTAGGAACGATAACCTTACGAGCTTCAAATTTCATCTTACGGCTAGAGTTACCTTCTTTGATAATCTCACCTACTGCCTCAATGTAATCGCCAGCATAAACAGGAGCTAAAAATTCAACGCTTTCGTATCCTGCAAACAAACCCTCATCGCCATCACGACGAATCAATAGCTCAGTAGCTACATCACCAAAAAGCTGAAGCATTTTAGCACCATCAACAAGATTTCCACCATAATGAGCATCGTGTGAACTCATGCGTACTCTAATAATTGCTTGTTCCATTTGTATATATTAGTTAGTTGTTTACAATAAAATCTACGAAAATATGAGGCGTTTTGATCTCTTCTGGCTTTAAGCTTCCAGCCTCCACCATTTGTTGAGCCTCTACAATGACAATATCAGCAGCAGTAGCCATCAATGGATTGAAATTTTGAGACGTTCCGCGGTAAGTTAGATTACCATGGGTATCACTCATGCTTGCTCCAATTAAAGAAACATCAGCACGAAGTGGTTTTTCAAGAATAAACTCTTTTCCATCAACAGTAATGATGTCTTTTCCTTCTGCAACAACAGTTCCAAGGCCAGTTGGTGTTAAAACACCGCCTAAACCAGCTCCGCCAGCACGCACACGTTCAGCTAAAGTTCCCTGAGGACTAAACTCAACAATTAATTCACCATTATTCATTTGCTCAATTGAAGCAGTATTAGCTCCAATGTATGAAGTGATAACCTTATCAACTTGCTTATTTGCAATCAATTTACCTAAACCCTTATCGGCAAATGCTGTATCGTTACAAACAATTGTTAAATTTTTAACATTCGATTCAACAATACCATCAACTATTTTATTGGCAGTTCCAACCGTTAAAAAGCCACCAATCATGATAGTCATACCATCTTTAACCTTGGCAACAGCCTCTTCAAATGAAATTATCTTGTTCATCGAAAAAATATTTTTACTGTTTCGCCAAAAAACTCCTGATTTCAAACAAAATAGAAGCTATGAAACTATTTTCGAAACAAAGATATACTTTTAATGCAGTAGTGAAAACGTTTGCGAGTCTTCATATTAAGAATTATTCTAAATGGTGAAAAACTGAAACAACATCATCTTTTGATTCATTCTAAACAAGATCAAATTTCTTATAAAACTGCTCAATATCGATCAATTCTGCGTGTAATTTTAAACATTAATGTTAATTTTACGCTATCGAGTTGAAAAATTTCAATTCGATTCATGCTTAAAAACACACATTAAATTAGTTTTTACTCGACATGTTATACAACATATCAGTGCTTAGAATGCAAAACTTCAAGCAAAAAGTATGATTCTAATCAGAAATTGGGTTATTTCTTAAGAATTTCAGAAGGAAAAAGGGGATTTGAGAATATCCACCCCCTCTCTGCGACTAGCTTTGTCGCAGAATGGAGTTTAGCTATGTTAATGTTTATTTTTTAACGAGTATTATCTTATAATCAAACAAGTATTTGGATTTCTAAAACCCATCGCATTTTAGGCTTTCTTAAAAATTTCAATCTGCCTAAAACCTAATACAAAAAGAGCAATCAGTTTAAGCACCTCCATCAAAATGTACATTTTGTGTACTGAACTTTTTTCTGGAACCATACCCTGCATTATTAGTTGAGCATGTTGTTTTAATTCTGGAAGTAGGTAACCTGACTGCGCAACAATAAATGTGAAAATGGTCAAACCAGTCACAACCACGATCTTATCCGTATAATAAATGAATACATAGATCAATAAAGCAGCACTAAACAGCCGCTCTACCATATTTAAAGCCCCAAAAACATGCGTCCCTACTTCTAAAGCAGTTGGTAAGTCGAGCGATTGTGCCCTAAATTTGACCCAGGCCTCCATAAAACTAATTGCTAAAAGAAAACCAATCCAAACAAAGGAAAGGACAAATCCATATTTTGATATTTTATTCATTTCACCATTATTATTTTGATTGATTAAAAATAAGAAAATGTATTTAATTCTATCCTCTTTTATCATCAAATTATTCATGCGTATTTTAAGACGGGAATTACAAACAGAAAAAGTCCCTTTCCTTTTTCACAAACTCATTTGTAAAAAAGCAAAAGGACAACACATTTCATTTTTATAATCTCCTCACATCAGGATCATTAATCTCGCCTTCCCATGTAAAGCATCACATAATAAAGTAAGGTAGCCAAAGACGAAAGAGCCGCAACAAAGTAGGTGTATGCTGCCCATTTCAAAGCATCGTAAGCACTCTTTTGAGTTTCTTGCGTTGTGATACCCGATGTTTTTAGCCACACAAGGGCACGTCTACTAGCATCTACCTCTACAGGTAAAGTTATAATACTAAACAAGGTAGTTCCTGCAAACAACACGATACCAGCCAAAAGCAATTGTGGAAAGCTATTTACCATGACAATTCCGGCTAAAAGAACCCATTGCACCCACTTGGAACTAAAGCTAACAACAGGGACCAGAGCAGAGCGCATCTGCAACCAAGAATATGCCTGTGCATGTTGAATTGCATGTCCAGTTTCGTGCGCAGCTACGGCCGCTGCAGCAATGCTTTTACCGTAATAAACATCCTGACTGAGATTAATGGTTTTATCTGTCGGATTGTAATGATCTGAAAGCTTACCTCCAACAGAACCAATTCTTACTCCATTGATACCATGATCTCGTAGCATTTGCTCAACAACCTCACGACCTGTCATTCCATTAGCCGTAGGAAGTTGCGAATACCTCTTAAACCTCGATTTTAATTGACTACTCACCAACCAACTTAGTAAAGTGAATGCAATAAATATGATCCAAATTCCGCTCATTTTAATCCTCCAATTATTTTTATTCCAACTGTAATATCAATAAACAAGCTCACAAAGTCAAATTCTTTGCCAAATTTGAATCACTTTCTATTTCTGCCTATTTGACAGATAAAGACACACATAAATGAAGAGCCATCCTCCCCAAACCCAGTTAGATAGTAAACCTATCTAAAAATGCAAATATTTGAATTTCAAGGGGATTAATATATCTGAATGATAAAAAGTAAGTCCTATTTCTTAGACTTTCCATATAATTTGCTTATTTTTGCCTTTCCTTAAAACAAAACGAATCAGCAATGTTCACCGACTCAGATTTTGATGCCATTCGCCCCTATAACGACACTGAAGTAGTAGAAATTATTGGGCGTTTAATAAAAGAAGAAGCTTTTATTCGTTTCGCCCAACAGTTATTCCCAGGATTTTCGAAAGAAATGATTGTGAAATCTCTAGGAGGTGTTAATACAGTAAAAGAATTTCAGAGCAACTTCACTGTTCGACTGGCACAACATATTATCGACCATACTACCAAGGGAATTACCATTGATGGTTTGGACAATTTAGATCCAAAAGAAAGCTATTTATTTATCTCAGATCATCGAGATATTATTTTAGATTCGGCACTACTAAACGTAATGCTTCATAACAATGGATTTGAAACGACAGAGATTGCAATTGGTAGTAATCTTTTAATTCAACCCTGGATTTCAGATTTAGTAAAACTGAACAAAAGCTTTGTTGTGCAAAGAAATGTTTCAGTTCGCGAAATGCTAACTAGCTCCAAGCAACTATCTTCATATATCCAATACGCGTTGAATACTAAAAAAGCATCAATTTGGATTGCTCAAAGAGAAGGGCGAACCAAGGATGGTGACGACAGAACTCAGCAGAGCTTGTTGAAGATGCTACAAATGGATAGTGGAGAATGTTCTTTTTCAGAATATTTTAAAAACTTGCGCATTGTTCCTGTAGCAATTTCGTACGAATACGAACCGTGCGATGCAATGAAAACAATTGAGCTTTATAAAAAAGAAACTGATCCTGCTTTCAAAAAGACTCCAAAAGATGATTTGCGAAGCATGATTAGAGGAATGGTAAATGAAAAAGGACGTGTAAACTTTGTCATTGGAAAGCCTATCTCTGAAATGTTAGATGTGATTGAAAAAATGGAAGATAGCAGAGATAAATACAAAGCTCTTGCGGATTTAATCGATTACAGAATTCACAAAAACTACAAACTGTGGCCAGATAATTACATTGCCTTTGACATTGTAAATAACACGAAAGAATTTGGACACAAATACACCGAAGAAGAAAAGGATCTTTTCTTAAAGCACATGGAGAAGAAAATTAGCTCTGAAGAAGGTGATATGGATCGATTAAGCCAAATATTCCTGGAGATCTATGCAAATCCTGTAAAAAACAGACTAGAACTTACAAAACCGGATTTTATACCGGAGAAATAATATACAATGGCTTTCTTTTCGAAAGCCATTTTTTTATGAACCTTTTTTTTAATAATTTCATTCCACGAATAAATGAAACGTATATGAAACTAATTAAACTACTTTTAATCATGTCCACCTTTTTAATTATGGTGGCTGCAATTTTAAACCTTTTAAGTTCATCGGCACCAGAACCCGACAGAACCGGAATTTACATTGAACTTGTTGTAATGTTTATTCTTACCATATCTATGGTATTACTTAACAATCAAGAAAAAAAGATAAAAGAATTAGAACAAAATAAGAACGAGGAACTATAATAGTTCCTTTTTTTACGCTTTTTTTTTTAAGAATTGAAACAAAAAATGGAATGAATAAGTAAAATCGTAAAAAATGTTAAGGCATGTTAATCGACTCTTTTAACTACAAATAAAATTGTAGATTCGTAACACAAGCTTTATCAAAAACTATAAATTCAAACCAATATGCTTGAACAAACAAAAATCGTACTTGCTAATGTTAGTTTTGATTTCGCTCTTTTTAGAAAAGAGTTAGTAAAGGCCATAAAATGGCTGAATCCTGCAGATTTCGAAACACTGAAAAATTGGTGTTTGGAAAATTACTCTGGACAATATCAAGAAATAATCTCGGAAGTAATGCTTCCACAAACATCTTAACATAGAAAATTTAATTATTCTATACTGAGGATCTTGGAAGCAAGATCCTCTTTTTTATGCAATTAATTCATTCTCTGAAATATCTATCATTAAAAAAAATGAAGTATCTTCGCAACAGAAAAAAAATCAGAAAATGATAAAAATATTACGTCATATTAAAGTAGGAGATCAGGAATTTGTAACCTGGTTTGGAATGGAAATCAAGAAAAAAGGAAATAGACCTAACATAGATATTTTCTATTATACTTCTGATCCAAGTGAAGAGTTAAGCGTCCACCAGTTGATCAAATCAAATTTTCAAAGCAAACAAGAAGCTATGCAATTTGGGATCAAATATATGCGTAGCATGTATCAAGAAATGCTAAAGCGCGAACGTGAACTTGCTTATGAGAAAAAGAACGACGACTCTGAAGACTCTGATGACTTTTAGAGAATCTAATTAAAAAAAAACGCCGATCAAATGATCGGCGTTTTTTTTATATCTCAATATCTGTTACATGATCAACTTATATCCTTTACCATGAACATTAATAATTTCAATCCCTGGTTCAGGCTTAAGATGCTTTCTAAGCTTGGTAATATACACATCCATACTACGAGCGTTAAAATAATTATCATCCGACCAAATCGTTCTTAAAGCTAAATTACGCTCCAAAACTTTATTTACATTATTACAAAGAAGCTTTAACAACTCCGATTCTTTTGTAGTTAGTTTAGTTGTAACGTCACCATCTTGAAGAAACTGCTTTTTAGAATCAAACAAAAAGCGACCCAACTTAAATTCTTCCTGAGTATTCTCATTTTTCACTCCGGAAGTTCTTCTTAGCACAGCCTCAATTCGTACCAATAACTCTTCCATACTAAATGGTTTGGTCATATAATCATCTGCACCCAATTTAAAGCCTTCCAATACATCTTCCTTCATTGACTTTGCAGTTAAAAAGATAATAGGAATCTCGCTGTTGATCAAACGAATATCTTTGGCTAGTGTAAAACCATCTCTATGTGGCATCATGATATCAAAAATGCACAGATCATATGGATTTTTCAAAAACTCATCATAAGCTTTATCACCATCCTCACAAAGAGTGGTATCATAACCCTTGGCTACCAAATATTCTTTTAATAAAAGTCCAAGATTAGCGTCATCTTCTGCTAGTAAAATCTTTACTTGTTCCATATGTATCTATTTTTTTAAGGGAAGATAAATTTCAAATTTAGATCCTTTATCGGGAATGCTATCAACAGTTACCTGACCATTATGAGCATCAGTAATTTTTTTAACATAGGACAATCCCAATCCAAATCCTTTAACATCATGAACATTTCCTGTATGAACTCTAAAGAAACGTTCAAATATCATTTTCTGATCTTCTTTTGTTATTCCGATACCATTATCCGTAATTGAGATCACAATACCTTTATTTTTATTTCTTGTAGTGATACTAATTTCGGGAGCATCCTTACAATATTTAATTGCATTATCTAGCAAATTTGAAATCACATTACTTAAATGAACTTCATCTGCCATAACTAAATCATGTTCAGCATCAATATTTTGGTACATATTACCCTTTCGATCCTCAACCCTTATCGTAAAGTTAGGCAATAAAACCTGAATAATCTTATGAACATTAGTAGCCTTCAATTTTAGTTTCATCCTTACTTCGTTGAACACTGCCATTTGTAAGACTTTTTCAACTTGATAACTCAAACGTCGGCTTTCATCATTAATAATTTTTGCAATATGATCTACAGTAGATGCTGTAGTTGTTACCGTATTGTCTTTTAACATTTGAGAAGCCAATGAAATAGTAGATATTGGCGTTTTAAACTCATGGGTCATATTATTAATAAAATCATTCTTAATTTTCGACAACCTCTTTTGTCGAAAAATAATAAAGATTGTAAATGCACTAGAAAGAATAAGTACCAAAGTTAAAATGAAAGCCGGCAAAAGCATAAAATAGGATTGCACCATAAATTTCTGTTGCCCTGGAAAATAAATATACAAATGATTAGAATTTAAACTCAAATCATCAGGAAATAATTGCTTGCTATATTTATCAAAAGAAGGGTTTGTAAAATAGTTTACAGAATTTTTAACATACCTGCTATTTGATCTTATTGCATATTCAAACTTCAACTTAATTCCGTTATCCGTCAACTTCTGCTCAATTACCTTCTTTAAGTCATTCATATTTATCCTTTCGGACAAAGCTAAATTAGAGCGTGCCATTTGATTCACAATCTGCCCTACCTGATAAGAACCTCCATTTAGTCCTTTATTAAATTGGTTTTGTAATTTTTCAGCTGCTTTAGACAAACCGCTCAACCCTTTTGAATTAAACTCTGCCTCAGCAATAACCGAATGAGAACTTCCAGTAGAAACACTAAGCGTTGCTTTTTCGTGCAAGTTAGGGTTCATTGGAATATTAATGTTCAGCACTGAACTTGATACACTTATATTTTTCGATGGCTTATTATTAGAGAAACTATTATTATAATTATATCCCCCTTTTGTCATGTCATCTACTTTGAGCTTATTCACAACCTGATCCAAAGCTTTACTTACCGTTAAGGCAAATTGTTCCTCTTGAATCTCAGATGCTTTTTTAAAGAAATTAATCTGAACTAGGATGAGTCCTGACAGGGAAATACAAAGCACAATTGTTACAAGCCAAATATATTTTTGATTCATAGGTACAAATATAAAAAAAAGAGATTGCGAGTAAGGCTGCTTAACAATCTTTAACACAAGTTAAACGATCATCAATCTATAGTGGAATATCGAACCAAAAAAGCGATACTTTCGTAGATCTAGATTTAATATATATTAGCAAAAAACAGTCAAAAACAGATAAATTTCACAAAAAAACTGTTTGAAGTTAATAATTTGACACTATATTTGCCTCTGGAGAGCGAATCTATAAGAAACAATCTCCTTGATTAAAAATTTTGGTTAATAGTTAGATGAAAGGGCGGTTGTGGTTACCGTCCTTTTTTATGCCCAATTCTCAACTATATCCACTTGTTTACAACAGGACATAAGCATTTTTATTACACACAAAACTTGCCTGTAACAAATGAGAACTCTAATAAAAATTTTAGATTGTTAGGATGCCATTTCTTTTTGGCGAATGCGCATTAGCGCTTCTTGTGCAGCCTTCTGCTGAGCTTCCTTTTTCGAAGTTCCTTTTCCGCTTCCCATTTTCACTTCCTCTACCTCAACATCTGAAGTAAACAAAGGCAAACGCAAGACTTTGTCTACACCTCCTTCGTGGGTATCAAAAACAATATCTTTCTTATTCTTTTGAGCCCATTCAATAAGTTTACTCTTAAAATTTGTTTCTACAGTAACCACCTCTTCAATGTTTATGTAGTTGCGAAAGATTTTATCCTCGATAAAGGTTTTTGTTATAGTATATCCCTGATCCAGATAAATAGCTCCAATTAAAGCTTCGAATGCATCACCATAAATATGCTTATTGTTATTCAGGTTTACATTTGACATCACCTGTTTATCCAAGCCAATTGTAAGAGCCAATTTATTTAAAGATTCACGGCTAACAATTTTTGATCGAATCTGAGTAAGAAAACCCTCACTCTTGTTGGGAAAGTATTTGTATAGAATGTCAGCAATAATAGATCCTAAGATTGCATCTCCAAGGTATTCAAGACGCTCATTATTCATAGGAACTCCATCCTTACAAGGGATAGATGCTGATTTATGTACTAACGCAAGTTGGTACAAATCGTGTTTGATGGGTGTAAAACCCAAAAGATCAAAAGACAATCCATAAAACTCCCTCTTAGGTAAGAAACGAAGTTTTATGGATTGAATAATAGACTTAATCACAAATTACTCAGTAAATGATTTGAAAATTACTGAAGCATTGTGTCCACCAAAACCAAACGTGTTGCTTAAAGCAGCTCTGATAGGGCGCTCTTGAGCAGTGTGTAGAGTAAGGTTTAATTTCTCATCAATCTCAGGATCCTGTTCTCTGTGATTGATAGTTGGCGGTACAGTAGAGTTTTTAATTGCTAGAATACTAGCGATAGCTTCAACTGAACCGGCAGCTCCCAAGAGGTGACCTGTCATTGATTTTGTGGAACTAATGTTCACTTTGTATGCATGCTCACCTAAAACAGTCTTAACTGCTCTCAATTCAGGAATATCTCCTACAGGAGTAGATGTTCCGTGAACGTTGATGTAGTCTAGTTCATCAGGTTGCATATTAGCGTCGCTAATAGCCATTTTCATAGCGTTAATAGCACCGCGTCCTTCTGGATGTGTCGCTGTCAAGTGATAAGCATCACCAGACATCCCGCCACCAACAACTTCTGCATAAATCTTCGCACCACGAGTTTTAGCGTGTTCATATTCTTCAAGAATAAGAGCACCAGCTCCTTCTCCCATTACAAAACCATCACGGGTTTTACAAAATGGACGAGATGCTTGAGTGTATTCTTCGTTGTTAGTTGAAAGGGCCTGCATTGAGTTAAATCCTCCTAATCCCGCTTCATTGATAGAAGCTTCTGAACCACCTGATATAAAAATATCAGCTTTACCCAAACGGATATAGTTCATTGCGTCAATCATAGCGTGAGTGGAAGAAGCACATGCAGAAACTGTACCGTAGTTCGGTCCCTGGAAACCATATCTCATAGAAATATGACCGGCAGCAATATCAGAAATCATCTTAGGAATAAAGAAAGGAGAGAAACGAGGAGTTCCGTCCCCGTTTGCATATCCTGTAACTTCATCTAAGAAAGTCTTAATACCGCCAATTCCAGAACCCCAAATTACTCCGGCTCTTGTTAAATCTTCGGCCTCCAAATCGAAACCCGCATCCCCAATTGCTTCTTTAACAGCAATTAAAGCATACTGCGTATAAAGATCGAGTTTACGAACTTCTTTGCGATCGAAATGCGCTTTTGGATCGAAGTTTTTAACCTCGCAAGCGAACTGAGTCTTGAATTTTGAAGCATCGAATTGCTGAATCTTATCAGATCCGCTCTTTCCATTCTTCAAACTTTCCCAATATTCAGCAATATTATTACCGATTGGGTTAATGGTTCCAAGACCAGTTACTACTACTCTTCTAAGTTCCATAAAAAAGGTTCTGGGTTAATTAATTACTTAGCGTTTTCTTCGATATAAGAAATTGCGGCACCTACAGTCCCGATGTTCTCAGCTTGATCGTCTGGAATAGCAATGTTAAATTCCTTTTCGAATTCCATGATTAACTCAACTGTATCCAATGAATCAGCTCCTAGGTCATTAGTGAAGCTAGCTTCAACAGCAACTTCTGTTTCATCAACACCCAATTTGTCAACAATGATTGCTTTTACTCTAGATGCAATATCAGACATAACTTTAAAATTTTAGATTAATATTTAAAAAACTAATTAATTTCTAACTCTGCAAAGAAATAAATTTAGGATATAAAATCAAACTTATTTCCACATAGTTGGTCGCAAAGATAATCCTTTTTCCTTTTCTGCGAAATAATTCCCCTTCGAAATGCATTTTGCATATATTTGTATAATTGAGACAACACTAAAAACCGACATGAAAAAAATAGCCATTTTTGCTTCTGGATCAGGAAGTAACGCTGAAAATATTGCAAGATATTTTAGCAATAAACCTGATTTTGAAATTTCTGCAATACTTTCTAACAACGCTAATGCCTTTGTGCTATCCAGAGCGAAAAACTTAAATATTCCAACTTTCGTTTTTTCCCGCTCAGAATTTAACGAAACGGATAAAATCGTTGATTTTTTAGCCGAAAAACAGGTCGATTTTATTGTTTTAGCAGGATTTCTATGGCTACTTCCTCTTAATCTATTGCGGAAATTTTCGAATTCTATTGTTAATATTCACCCAGCTCTACTTCCTAAGTATGGAGGAAAAGGAATGTACGGAATGAATATTCACAAAGCTGTTGTTGCAAATAAAGAAACCGAAACTGGAATTTCCATTCACATGGTAAATGAAAAATACGATGAAGGTAAAATTGTTTTTCAAACGAAATGTGATGTTTTTCCAAACGACACTGCTGATGATGTAGCCGAAAAAATTCATCAATTAGAGTACGAATTTTTCCCTAAAATTATTGAGCAATTACTCTAAGGTAATTGCTTCTTCTTTATTAAGCTCTTTCATTAAGCTCTCCATCACTAACTGATATCGTACTTCGTTCTCCTTTTTAACAGGAGAAACGGGAGGCGATTTCATCCTTAATGGATTGATTGCTTTTCCATTTTTATGAACTCTAAAATCTAAATGTGGTCCCGTAGCTAAACCTGTCGCACCAACATAACCTATAACTTGTCCTTGTTTTACTCTGGATCCAACACTTACATTTTTACCGAAACGCGAAAAATGCATGTAAGTCGTTGTATAGACTGAGTTGTGTTTAACCTTAAGATAACGTCCTCCTCCTCTTTTCTGGAATCCTCTCTTCACAATCACACCATCGCCAATGGTCATTACAGGCGTACCTGTTGGTGCAGCATAGTCGATTCCATGATGAGCACGATAACGTTTAAGAACCGGATGAAAACGTCTATTTGAAAACTTAGAACTTATGCGGGAAAAACGAAGTGGGGCCTTCAAGAATGCTTTCTGCAAACTCTTTCCTTCTTCATCAAAATAACCTCCTTTTTCTCCATCAGTAAAAGCAAAGGCATAATTATTCGATTTGTGGTGAACAAAGTTCGCTGCAATCACATCAATTTGATGAATAGATTCACCATCAATCATTTCTTCATCGTAAATCACATTAAATTCATCTCCCTTTCCAATTCCAAAGAAATCAATCGTCCAAGCATAAATATCTGACAATTCCATTGAGAGAACCGGATCTGCTCCTGCATCGACCATAGCATTCCACAGCGATGATTCAATTGTACCTTTTATTTGTCTCCTATGTTTAACAATTTCCTTTTCGCCCTTAAATACATTTAAGGTATCACGTAAGTCAAAAACAATATATTCAACAGGCGTATTCTCGTAAACGAAATATTCTGGCGTTTTTAAACTATCCTTTGTAAAGAGAACTGAATATTCATGTCCAGATTTAATTCTACGAACATTAAATACCTTCTTAGCTTTTCTAGCTATTTTATCGATTGTTCCGAAGCTAACATCATATTGTCTCAAAATAGTAGACAAACTATGATTTCTCTTTACTCTATTGGTTTCGACATTAAATTCTTCAATTGGAAATCCATACTTTAAATGAATTTGTTCTTTTTCCGTTGTATCAATTACAACTGTTTCCTGTGCAATTTCTTTTACTTGATTCTCTTTCGAAAGCCATTTTAAAACAATTAAACCTAAGAGAACAGCACCTGCAATCAGGAAGAATTTATAATTGAAGAATTTTTTCATCGTGGATCGTTATTTTTTAGAAGCCTAAAGGTATAACTATTATTATAGTTGTACAACAAGCTATTACCCATCTTTATTGATTTAAGCTTTTTTAAGACTTTATCTTATCGAATCCTTGTCCGTATACACCCATTACCGATCCCATAGATATGAAAGCGTCTGGGTCTACAATTTTTACCATTTTAAGTATAGCTTGCGAATCTTTCTTCTTTGCTAAAAGCATCAAAACTTTTACATCTTGTTGAGAGTAGCCACCTTTGGCCTCTAGAACCGTTAATCCTTGATCAAGATTTAAAACAACTTCATTACGAATTTCTTCATGCTTTTTGGTGAAAATAAAAATTTGAACAGATTGTTTAGCTCCTTCAATCGCCATATCAACACAATAAGCACTCACTCCCATAGCTACAAAACCATAGACTACTTGCTCAATGGAATTTGAGATAAAATATGATGAAGAGATAATAATCAGATCCAGAGTTAAAAGAAGTTGACCTGGGCTGTAATTTCGATATTTATTAATCATCATGGCAATGATATCGGTACCTCCGGTACTTCCACCTTGCGATAGTATAATACCAGCACTTGCTCCAGCCATAATACCACCAATTATAGCACACATAAATCGGTCAGAAACCAAAGGCTCCGTTATTATTGACTGAAATAGCCAAAGAAAAAATGAAATCACGAATATTCCATAAATGGTCTTAAGTCCAAAACTGAAGCCTAATACTCTTAAAGATGCTAAAAGGAGTACTGAATTTATAATAAAAACAGAATATCCAACCTTAAAACCGGTCACAAAATAGATAATCGTAGCCATACCAGTAACCCCACCACCTACAATTTCTGATGGAATTAAGAAACCTGTCCAACCAACAGATCCAATAAACAAACCTATTGCAATTATAAAGTAGGACCGCAATGATTCTTTTAAATCTGTTGTTTTAAATATATTTTTCATCAAAATAGATAAATTAATTGTAGATGTTATGCTCTTATTTCTTCGAATCCTTCTCCAAATACGCCCATTACTGACCCCATAGTAATAAAAGCTTTTGGATCAAGTTCTTTAACAACTCTAAAGATATATTGTGTTTCATGCTTACGCACAACGATCATTAACATCATTGTATCTTTTCGAGTGTACCAACCAGTACTGTGAAGCATTGATATACCTCTACCTGTTTCCTCGCTAAGCATTTCTGCAACCTCTTCATATTTGGTTGACATGATAAAAAGCTGAGCCGATTGCTTAGAACCAGATATCATCATATCGATGGTATAAGCTGCCACACCCATTTCCACATAACCATACACAATTGTTGAAATATCCTCAAAGATAATATAGGAAGAAGCAATGATAAAAATATCGATATAGAGTATGACTCTACCAGGGCCAATATTTCGATACTTGTTAATCATCATGGCAACAATATCGGTTCCACCTGTACTTCCGCCTTGTGTTAACGTAATTCCAATACCAACACCAGCTAAAATACCACCAATGATACTCGCCATAAATTTCTCATCTACTAAAGGTTCCGTAATCCATTGCTGCTGAAAGTATAACAAAACAGAACCTACAATAATCCCAAAAATTGTTTTGATTCCAAAACGACTACCCAGAACTTTCAAGGCAATTAAAATCAAGAAAATATTAATTACAAAAAAGGAATAACCAACAGGGATGGTTTCTCCCGAGGCATAGTAAATGATGGTTCCGATACCTCCAACTCCTCCTGCCACAATTTCAGATGGAATTAAAAAAGCAGTCCAACCAAAACTATAGATGCATAATCCTAAGGTAATAATAAGATAGGATTTCGCTTCAGCGATTGAAAATTTCATTAGACAGTACGTTTTAAATATTTAGACAAAAAAAGGGCTTTGTTTTCAGAAGAAAACAAAGCCCTTTGTATAATATACAACTTTATTTTATTCTCTTAGACTACTATGTTTACAATTTTCTTAGGAACAATAATTACCTTTCTAGGGGTTTTTCCATCTATCCATTTCTGGGCCTGTTCACAGGTCATCACAGCCTGTTCAATTTCATCTTTATTCAGACTTAATGGCAGTTCCAGCAAAAATCTCATTTTTCCATTAAACGAAACTGGATATTTATGATTGTTTTCCAGAACAAAACTTTCGTTAAACTCTGGAAAACTTGCTTTGGTAATACTGTTTGTATTTCCACACAATGCCCAAAGTTCTTCGGTAATATGAGGTGCAAATGGTGCTAAAAGAGCAAGTAATTCTTCTAAAATTGCTTTCTTATTACATTTCGCACTATTCAATTCGTTAACACAAATCATAAAGGCAGAAACAGAAGTATTGAATGAGAATCGCTCAATATCATCTTGAATCTTTTTGATAGACTTGTGAAGAATTTTATACTCTGCTTTAGTTGGTTCATCAGTTGAGATTGCAAACTCATTCTTGTCATTATGGAATAAACGCCACAATTTTTTTAAGAATTTATGAACTCCATCGATACCATTAGTATCCCAAGGTTTTGAAGCTTCCAATGGTCCTAAGAACATTTCGTATAAACGAAGTGTGTCAGCGCCATATTCTTCAACAATCACATCTGGATTAACCACATTAAACATCGACTTAGACATTTTCTCAACTGCCCAGCCACAAATATATTTTTCATCTTCCAATACAAATTCAGCATCAGCATACTCAGGCATCCAATTTTTGAAAGCTTCAGTATCTAATACATCATTCTTCACGATGTTAACATCAACGTGAATTTGAGTCGTCTCATAATCTTTTCTCAAACCATACGACACATACTTATTGGTATTCTTAATACGGTATACAAAGTTCGAGCGACCTTGAATCATACCTTGATTAATAAGCTTTTTGAAAGGCTCATCTTTACAAACCTTACCTATATCGTAAAGAAATTTATTCCAAAAACGTGAATAAATTAGGTGACCTGTAGCATGCTCTGTTCCACCAATATATAAATCCACATCTTGCCAGTACTCATTTACTTCCTCGGACACCAAGGCTTCGTTGTTACGAGGATCCATATAACGCAAGTAATAGGCAGATGAACCTGCAAAACCAGGCATTGTATTCAATTCAATAGGATGACCATCGTCAGTTGTCCAGTTTGTTGCACGTCCCAATGGCGGCTCTCCCGTTTCGGTAGGTAAATATTTATCAACCTCAGGTAACTCAAGAGGCAACTTATCCATATCCATCATTTTAGGCATACCATCCTTAAAATAAACTGGGAATGGCTCCCCCCAATAACGCTGACGTGAGAAAATAGCATCGCGCAAGCGGAAATTCACTTTTCGCTTACCTAATTTTCTTTCTTCAATTTCTTCGTTAGCTTTTACAATAGCATCTTTTACGTCCAATCCATTCATGAAGTCTGAATTGATCATTTCTCCAGCTTTTGCATCGTATGAGCCTTCACTTAAATCACCATCTGATACTACAGGAACAATTGGAAGATCAAATTTCTTAGCAAAAGCATAGTCACGGCTATCGTGTGCAGGAACAGCCATAATAGCACCTGTTCCGTAACCAGCCAAAACATAATCACTCACCCAAACCGGAATTGCTTCTCCTGAAAATGGATGTATAGCATATGAGCCTGTAAATTCACCACTAACCGTTTTAACATCGGCCATACGTTCTCGTTCAGTACGCTTTTTAGTAGCTGCAATATAAGCTGCAATTTTTTCTTTATATTCTGGAGTAGTCAATTGATCAACCAACTCACTTTCTGGAGCCAAAACCATAAAGCTAACACCAAAAATAGTATCAGGTCTCGTTGTAAAAACTGTCATTTCTACGTCTGAGTCCTTTACCTTAAAGTCCATTTCTGCACCTTCGGAACGTCCAATCCAGTTACGCTGAATTTCTTTCAATGAGTCAGTCCATTCCAACTTTTCCATATCCTCAAGTAAACGCTTTGCATAAGCAGATACTCTTAAAGACCATTGACGCATTTTCTTCTGCTCTACAGGATGACCACCTCGAACAGATAAACCGTCCTTAATTTCGTCATTAGCCAAAACTGTACCCAAAGCAGGACACCAGTTCACCATCGTATTGGCTAAATAAGCTAAACGGTAATTCAAAAGAGTTGCCTGTTTTTCGGTATCAGAATAAGCTTTCCACTCTTCTGCTGTAAAAGGTTCAATTTCCGAACAAGCAGCATTAACAGAAGCATTTCCATTCGCCTCGAACTTTGCAATTAGAGTTTCAATAGATTCAGCTTTTTGTGTTTTATTATTAAAATAGTGATTGAACATTTCTACAAATGCCCACTGTGTCCACTTGTAATATTCAGGATCACAAGTACGAATTTCTCTATCCCAATCGTAAGAAAAACCAATTTTATCTAATTGCTGACGGTATCTCTTAATATTTACATCAGTTGTAATAGCTGGATGTTGCCCCGTTTGAATTGCATATTGCTCTGCAGGCAGACCATAGGCATCATACCCCATAGGATGCAAAACATTAAACCCTTTTAAACGCTTGTAGCGAGAATATATATCAGAAGCAATATAACCAAGTGGATGACCAACATGCAAACCAGCACCCGATGGGTATGGAAACATATCGAGCACATAAAATTTTGGTTTACTTGTATCAACATCAACTTTATAAGTCTTGTTATCTACCCAAAACTTCTGCCACTTCTTTTCTATTTCTTTAAAATTGTATTCCATGGTATTATTGATAAAATATGGTTATTCGAAGCTTTCGAACCGCAAAATTAGCAAAAGTTTACAAATATTAATCGTGTTTGAAGAGGAAGTCTGATTTTATTAAAAATTGGTTCTTAATGCCTTAAGCATACACCTTTATCGAGCTGCTATTTATTTCCCAAATGATATTGTGTAGAATAAACATGCAGAACAAAATAATTTTTTAAATTTGTGCACGCAATGGCCCGTTAGTTCAGCTGAATAGAACGTCAGATTCCGGTTCTGAAGGCCATGGGTTTGAATCCGCCACGGGTCACAACAATGAAATTCCATAACAATACTGGAATAATAAACAAGGCTTAACGACCTGTTAAGCTTTGTTTTAAATCAATCCTTTCCCAAGGTGAAAACAGTAATTTCCTAAGAAAACTCCCCAACACTTCTCTCAAATAAAATAGAAACAAATCATTAAAAAATAACGATTTCAGATCTGGCAAAACACACAATTTGCTTGTCCCTACTTTTCTTGTTAGGAAAAAATTCAAAATTATAGGCACAAAAAAAAGGAGTCCTATTGGACTCCTTTTTAATTATATATCGAATAATAAATTATTCTGCAGTTTGTCTAGTTGAGTAGTTCAACTTAAGTGAACTTGCTTTTCTAAGTTCCTGCTTAATATCAGTGATAATACCCATTTTAGTGTATTGATCAACTTTCAATGAAGTAGTCAACTTATTACGCAATTCTTCTTTTCTTGATTCACGTTCTGAAGCAATAAAAGCTTGAATATCTGCAACTGTAGCAAATTGATCGTTTAGCTGAATTCTTGGTTCTGTACCAAACGTCTTTTGAAATTTCCTTAAAGGAACTCCAACGTGAATGTTACTAACCAAATCCTTCTTTTCTAACTTCACCAATTCATTCGCCTTAGGCTGAGTATAATTTACACTCAATTCAACGTCACGCATGGTTGTAGCAACCATAAAGAAGAAAAGTAACATAAATACAATATCAGGAAGAGAAGCTGTTGATATGGCCGGTAGATCTTTTTTACCGTCTTTTCTAAACTTTGACATTATTTACCTCCTGTGTTTCTTGGTTCTGCTTCAGAAATCTGAACTGGGATATATTTTCTAACCGCTGCTTTCTGATCATCATCAAGCTCGGCATATTTTTTACCCCATTTTTGTACCGACTTCTCATCCTTTAACTCTCGAGAAGCCGCTGCAAGTTCATCCTGAACGCGAATATAAGTTTCATATCTTGTTCCACGGTCATTCTGTAACGAAATCAAACCTTTTGAAACCATCACGTCACCAAAATATGGAATCGTAGTTGGTTTCTTCTCAGGTAAGTCTTCTTTATTAAGTGGATTCAAGATGAATTCTTTTGTTTTTTCACGCAATTGTGAAATACTAAGAACTTCACCATTTACCAACAATTCATTGTTACGGTTCACCAATATGGAAAAAACATTACGTTTCTTAACCTTAACATCATCATTCAGTTGTTCATCTTCTGGAATAGGTGGCAACTTTTTGTAGATACCAGTATCTACGTCCATTGTAGTTGTCACCAAGAAGAAAATAAGCAACAAGAAAGCGATATCGGCCATCGAACTCGAATTTATCTCTGGTGTTTTTCTTGCCATAATATTATTTCTTAAGGTTTACGATTCGAATTTAATCGAATCATTGTCTTAGCGTAATTTTCTTAATGCTTCAGTCACTACGATAGAAGCGATAGCACCTACACCTAAAATATACATGGTGTAAAGAATGGTATCAGCAAACTTTAACGAGCTAGGATTATTGTCTTCTCCAGTATAACCAGGAAGATTCAATAATGTACCATCTGATAAAGAATATGCGATCAAGATAACTAGTCCAAGACCAGCAAGTCCAGCTAATCCCTTAATTGCCCCTTTAGGATTCGTTACTAATTGAATAATAGGGAACAAAATTGACAAGCCAACAGTGATATAGAATAATGCCTTAGCCCAATAGATCAACGAATCGGTGTGAACCGGAGTTGTATAAGCTGCGTTTGGCACTTCTCCACCAAAGTAAAACATGGCTACAAAAACAACTGTAAGACCAAGCATTACATAGGTAAGAATATTTAAATATTTACTCAATGTATTTGACATAGTCGGAAATTATTTTTTCAAGTTGTATTTTACTAAGATATCAAGAAGAGAAATAGATGCATCTTCCATGTTGTTAACGATACTGTCAATTTTAGCAGTACAGTAGTTATAGAATACCTGTAGGATCATCGCAACGATCAAACCAGATACTGTTGTAATCAAGGCAACCTTAATACCACCAGCTACAGCAGCAGGAGAAATAGTACCCATTGACTGAATAGAGTCAAATGCACCAATCATACCGATTACTGTACCCATGAAACCCAACATAGGAGCAAGACCAATCATCAATGAAATCCAAGAAAGACCTTTCTCTAAAAGACCCATCTGAACTGAACCGTAAGCGATTACTGATTTCTCAACAACCTCTACACCTTCATCGATACGATCAAGACCTTGATAGAAGATACTAGCGATAGGACCGCGAGTGTTTCTACAAACTTCTTTAGCAGCATCAACACCACCGTTGTTCAACGCTTCCTCTAGGCTAGCGATCAACTTCTTAGTATTTGTAGTTGACATGTTTAAGTAAATGATTCTTTCAATACAAAGAGCCAAACCTAAAATTAATGACAACAATACAAAACTCATAAACATCGCACCACCCTGGATGAATTGCTTCTTAACAATAGCGTGAAATGAAGTACTTTCTACTTCTTCTTCTACTACAGTTTCTTCAACTGCAACTTCTTCTGCAGCTTCATCCTGAGTATCTACGGTAGCTTCGGTAGTTTCAGCTGTCTCATCTTGAGCAACTGCATTGAATGATGCTCCAAAATTCAGCATCCCGATAACTGCTATAAATGCAAATAACTTTTTCATAGTCTGTTTTTCAAATTTTAATTAACGAAATTATTTTTTACAAAATTAAACGGTTGCGGTCTTTAATACAACTAAACACATAGTTGTCTGTCAAATATTATTTAAAAGTCTTTCTATTTCTACACTTCATATCATTCCTTACATGACCTTATGTAATATAGAACACTTTTAACAGTGCACCAAATTACAAAAAAAAAGTGAAAAACAAATTTTCTATTGGCATAATTCACCTTTGATGGACTTATTTAAAAAGAATTTGATTTGTTCTTCATTAAGCTTTTTTCCCAAGACGTACATTAATTTTGTAACAGCCGCCTCTGTTGTGATGTCTCGTCCACTAACAACACCTGCTGCTAATAGTTCAAGACTAGTTTCGTACAAGCCCATATCTACACTTCCAGAAGGACATTGAGTCACATTGTACACAATAACTCCTCTACCAATTGCTTCTTTAATTGAATCAACAAACCAAGCATCTGTCGGGGCATTACCAGCTCCATATGTTTCCATAACAATTCCTTTTATACCTTCACAATTTAAAATAGAATCGACAACTTGCTTGTTAATTCCAGGGAATATCTTCAATATTGCAATATTAGAATCTAAACTTGTTGAAATTTCCAATTCTTGTGGCTGACTTGGGTAATGAATGGCAGCATAATTGTAATTGATATGTATTCCGATTTTTGCCAAATCAGGATAATTATAAGAATAAAAGGCATTAAAATATTCAGCATTGTGCTTGGTTGTGCGATTTCCTCTAAACAATTTGTTTTCGAAAAGCACACAAACTTCAGGAACAAGTGCTTTACCATTTTTATTGTCTGCTGCAATCTCAATAGCTGTAATTAAATTCTCTTTACCATCGGTACGTAACATACCAATTGGCAATTGCGATCCTGTTAAGACAACCGGCTTATCTAAATTCTCCAGCATGAAACTCAAAGCAGAGGCTGAGTAAGACATCGTATCAGTACCATGAAGAACTACAAAACCATCATATTTCTCATAGTTCTCTTTAATCAAACTTGCAATCTTGATCCAAACTTCTGGATTCAAATTTGAAGAATCGATAAGTGGATCAAAAGCAATAGACGACAATTCAAATCCAAAATCATTAAGTTCGGGAACCTGCTTTAAGATGTGATCAAAATCAAAAGGTTTTAAAGAACCATTATCCGGATCTTTAACCATTCCAATAGTTCCTCCGGTATAAATTAATAATATCGATGTTTGTTTTTTATCCATTTTAATGACCTCAATTATAAATTGAACAATCCTTCGGCATTTTTACTAGTAACACTTGCTACCTCATCCAAACTCACTTGATAGATATTTGCCAATTTATTAGCAACATGTATCAAATAAGAACTTTCATTTCTTTTTCCTCGCTTTGGAACTGGAGCTAAATAAGGTGCATCCGTTTCCAAAATCAATTTATCCAAGCTGAAAGATGCAAGCGTTTTGTCCAATCCTGCATTTTTAAAGGTAACAATCCCATTTATCCCTAAAAGGAAACCGAATTCAATTGCCTTCTTTGCCTGTTCCTCATTTCCAGTAAAACTATGAAATACACCATTTAGTTTTGTATTTCGGTATCCTTCCAAAATTTCGAAAATCTCATCAAAAGAATCTCTTGCATGAATAACAATAGGCAAGTTTCGATCTAAAGACCAATTAATTTGCTTGTCGAAAGCAAACTGCTGTTCTTTCACAAAAGTCTTATCCCAATACAAATCGATTCCTATTTCTCCAATCGCACAAAAACTGCCTTTATCTAACCATTCTTCACAAATCTGAAGTTCCTCCAAATAGTTTTCCTTAACGGATGTTGGATGCAATCCCATCATTGGGATACATAGATCAGGAAACTGCTTAACCAATTGATTCATTTTTGGTATTGATTCTGAATCAATATTCGGCAATAGAATTTTCTCAATGTTTACGTCGCGACAATTAGATATGATTTGTTCAATATCATGTTCAAAATCATCAGCGTATATGTGAGAATGGGTATCAATAAATTTCATAAGGAATTACTTTTCTGCAAACATATAGAAAGAGCAAAGAATAGCCAAAAGAATTACCTTTCAATAAGAATAAAAAAAGCCGGCATAGCCGGCTTTTATATATTTAGGCATGAATTATCATACTATACGCATCCCTGAGCTACCATTGCTTCAGCTACTTTTACAAAGCCACCAATGTTTGCACCATTTACGTAGTTAATCTTACCATCCTTAGTACCAAATTTCACACAAGTATCGTGAATATCTTTCATGATACGAGAAAGTTTAGCGTCAACTTCTTCAGCAGTCCAGTTGAAACGTAGTGAGTTTTGTGACATTTCAAGACCTGAAACAGCAACTCCACCAGCATTAGCGGCCTTACCTGGAGCAAATGCGCAGTTATCAACTAAATAAAGCATTGCTTCTGCAGTACAACCCATGTTAGATGTCTCAACAACATACTTACATCCGTTAGTAACAAGAAGTTTTGCATCTTCTTCGTTCAACTCGTTTTGAATTGCACAAGGGAAAGCCATATCTACTTTTGCTTCCCAAGGTTTCTTACCTGCGAAAAATTCAGCACCGAATTTCTCAGCATAAGGAGCTACAACGTCGTTATTTGAAGCACGAAGATCCAACAAGTAATCAATCTTCTCAGCATCTAAACCTTCTTTATCGTAAACATATCCATCAGGACCAGAAACAGTAACAACCTTAGCACCAAGCTCAACTAATTTAAGAGCAGCACCCCAAGTTACATTACCGAAACCAGAAAGAGCAACAGTTTTACCTTCTAATGTTTCTTTGTTTTCAGCAACCATATGCTGAGCAAAATAAACAGCACCAAAACCAGTAGCTTCAGGACGGATCAAAGAACCACCAAACTCAAGTGGCTTACCAGTTAATACACCAGTAAACTCGTTACGAATTCTCTTGTATTGTCCAAAAAGGTATCCGATCTCACGACCACCTACTCCTATATCACCTGCAGGAACGTCAGTGTTAGGACCAATATGCTTACACAACTCAGTCATGAAGCTTTGGCAAAAACGCATGATTTCGTTATCTGATCTTCCCTTAGCGTTGAAGTCAGAACCACCTTTACCACCACCCATAGGTAGAGTAGTCAAAGAGTTCTTGAAAGTTTGTTCGAAACCTAAGAATTTAAGAGCACTTAGAGTTACAGATGGGTGAAAACGTAATCCACCTTTGTATGGTCCAATTGCTGAGTTAAATTCAACACGGTATCCGCGGTTGATTTCCACTTCACCATTATCGTTGATCCATGGTACACGGAACATTATTGTACGCTCCGGCTCACACATTTTCTCAAGAATCTTAGCATTTTTATACTTAGGGTTTGAATCGTAAGTTTCCCATACTGATTCAACTACTTCTTGAGCAGCTTGGTGAAATTCAGCTTCACCAGCAGTTCTAGCCTTAAGGGCTTCCATGAATTCATTAATCTTCGCTTCCATGTCCAAAATATGTTATGAAATTAAAATAAGATTGTTGTGATACAATTGTTAATATTTTGGTTCAAATGTATATAAATTTTCATAATCGCAAATTAAAATACAAGAAATTTTACAACGTTTTCGTAAATTTTTTAACGTTCATTATCAGATACTTATGTCTTTTTGTAATTCTGCTCTACAACATGATTGAAAAAAAGCTGACAAATTTCACATATTCAAAGCGTAAATTTTCCCCGGAAGTGATTTTATGAGCCCATCAAATTCTAATTTCAAGAGTAAACTTGACACTTTACTCATCGGAAAATCACTTTTAATACAGATCATATCAATAGGTGTATTATGATTCTCTTTTAACACTTGAATTAAAGACTCCTCATCGGGCGAAAGCTCTAAAAATAGTTTTTTCTGGACTGTTTTCACCTCTTTCTTTGTATCCTCCCAACCTAAAATGTATTCTAAGTCGGCTATACTTTCAATAAGGTGTGCTTGATTTGTTTTGATTAATTTATTGCAGCCTATGGAACTTTTATCCGAAGTTCTGCCTGGAAAGGCAAATACATCCCTATTATAGGAGTTTGCAATATCAGCAGTAACTAGAGAACCTCCTTTCGCCGCCGACTCAATTACGATGGTTGCATCGGACATACCAGCAATAATTCTATTTCTACGGACAAAATTTTTGGGATCGAATTTACTTTTGGATGTAAACTCACTAATAATTGCGCCTTGATCAATGATTTCTTTAGCGTACCTCTTGTGTTGAGATGGATACATCATATCTAAACCATGCCCAACTGCTGCTACAGTTTGCAATCCGTTTCCCAATGCAGCTTTGTGCGCACAAATATCAACGCCGTAAGCTAATCCACTAACAATTATTGGTTTGATATTTTTTTCTGATAAATCTTTTATCAATTGATTACAAACTTCACGACCATAATCACTGGCATTACGCGTTCCCACTATACTTATTGATCTAGAGACATTAAAGTTGGTATATCCTTTATAATATAGTGTACAAGGAGAATCGGCACAATTTAATAAGCGTTGCGGATAATTTTCATCCAAATAAAATGCTACTTGAATATCATTTTTAGCGATAAACTCAATCTCCTCTTCCGCCAAAGTAATTGCAGGCTCACGATCTAATTTATCAACAAAAAACTGACCTATCCCTGGTATTTTGAGCAGATTTTGCTTCTTTTCTTTAAACAAACCTTCCAAACTACCAGTATAGGCAATTACCTTTTTTGTATTAACAGGACCGATACCATTAAGGAAACTAATAGCTACTTTATAAACATCTTCCATACATCATTTTAGAATATTAATGAATGAAAGCTAATTTACAAAATATTTATAAAGTAAAGGTGGTTCCGATTGTAAAAAAGCCAGCATTAGCCCATCCCAATTCCGCAAACAAACCAAATTGATTGGAGAAATGATAGCGTGCTCCAAGAACCACACCCAAATCTAACAGCAATTCGTTTTTCTTATTGGTACTGATAAAAGCTTGATTTCCACTATCCAATTCGGATACTGACAAATTCGTTGTTTCCAGAGATAAACCTGTTTTTGCACTGGCATACATTTCAATTCCATTTGCTGGAGCTATATTCATCTCGGACAACCAATTATTTAACTCGTAGGTAAAAACAGCCCCAAACCGATAATAATTGAATTTACTCTCACTAAAACCTAAATTATACTCATGTTTTTGTCCAGCATAACCAATGTATGCACCAATACTCATATCAGGTTTCCATTGTTTTTCTAACTGGATAATAAAAGATGGCGAATTTGTTTCGTTTGCTCCACTATAATTGTGGTCAAACTTGCCATATTTCCCTAAAGGAATTCCAATGTTTAATCGCAAATCGTTTTCTTGAGCATATAATCCTGAGGGTAATAAAATGGCAACTATTGCCAATACTAACTGAGTTTTAATTTTTCTATACATTTCTCATAAAATATTCGAATACGTAAGAACCAACGCAAACCAAATAAATTTAGTGCGTGAGTTTATTATAAAGATTAAAAGATTACTTTTTTAAAGAATTTCGCCTCAAGGAATCAATCATTTTTAGCTTATCGGATTTGGACAGAGCAGAAATACTAACCTTAGGATATTTTGCTAAACCTCGTTCTGTTTGCTGATATAAAACAATTTCTGTTCGTAATCCCAGAAGCTTATTTTCTATATCAAAATGCGACAAGGAATTTTTTGCTATTTCGATTGATTTAAATTTATGGTGAAAAGGATGCAAAGGATAGTATCGTAAAATGATCTTCTTTTCTGATTCCTGATAGATTACAAAATTCAAATCCAAACTAAGCGTAAATATGATCGTAACGATTACAAAAGCTGTCATTCCGCCTAAAACAGTATATATGTCTTCTTCTCTTAAATAGAGAAGTAAAATTGTTATCGCCAGATATAAAAAGACAAGCACGTAATAAAACAGTTTAATCCATCCTGCACGACTTTGATTATTTATTTTCATATTTCATTTATGTTTTGAATTTTATCAAAGGTAAAAACTAATGTGGAGTTCAACAATCAAATTCCAAGGATCTATAATTTCTTTTATTTTTAAAGGAATTCCAGACGAGTAATACACTTTCTTTTCATTACATATCTAACAGAGAATCGGTCAAAATTTGACGTTTATAAAATTCCGATAGAGTTTTTGCTAATATATAATGAATATTAAGCCAGACTTTTTTATTTTTACCCGGAATTATCCCACACTATATCAAGTTAATAATTAAGTGAGGCGGGGGTGAATATTCCACTTCTGTAGATTTATCATGCCTTTTAGGCTGATATTCAGTTCAGATTTGAATATTTTCGTACTCCTGGTTTGGAAAAAGAAAAAAAGATGAACGTAAAACTTCAAGAAGCAAAAGATTCAATTAGAGATATTGTTGATTTTCCTAAAGAGGGTATTGTATTTAAAGATATCACCACAATGTTGAAGGATGAAAAACACCTAAACACTTTGGTCGAATCTCTTTACGAGCAATACAAAGACAAAGGTATTACTAAAGTAGTGGGACTAGAAAGTCGCGGTTTTATTTTGGGTACTGTACTAGCCTATAAATTAGGTGCTGGTTTTGTTCCCGTACGTAAACCTGGAAAATTACCTGCTCCTACATTTTCAGAAAAATACTCACTAGAGTATGGCGAAGATGAAATGTTCATTCATCAGGATGCATTAGATACTGAAGATATTATTTTAGTACACGACGATTTGTTAGCAACAGGTGGAACAGCGAAAGCTTCGATTAACCTTATTAACAAATTCAATGTTAAGAATGTTTATGTGAATTTCATATTAGAATTAGACTTTTTGAAAGGCCGTGATAAATTGGCTACTCAATATGACGTAGATTCTCTATTTCACTTTTAAATAAAGCATGAAAATATCATTCAGGTCATCTCAACTTAAGTGGTTTTGATGACCTGATTTGCGCTATACCTGTTTTGGCAATTAAAAATCCCTGTTCAATGCAATATTCTATTTCGAAAAAAAACAATATCATAGAGGGTCGAATAAACCTTCCTGCATCGAAAAGTATTTCGAACCGTGTACAAATCATCAATGCTTTAAGTTATAGTTTTGAGCCAATCAAAAACCTATCAACTTGCGACGATTCCAAAGTAATGCAAGAGGTTTTATTTTCGAACACCAACGTTTTTGATGTAGGTCACGCTGGCACAAGCATGCGATTCTTAACGGCATATTTATCTAAAATTCTGGGAGAATGGACACTTACCGGTTCCGATAGAATGAAAGAACGTCCTATCTCGGTTTTAGTTGATGCTTTAAATTCTTTAGGTGCTCAAGTTTCATATCTTGAAAAAGAAGGTTACCCTCCTCTCAAAATATTAGGTTCGAATTTAACTGGAGAAGAAGTTAGTTTAAAGGGAGATACTAGTTCTCAGTACATTACTGCTCTACTTTTAATTGCTCCAACTCTTGTAAATGGGTTGAAAATTAAATTAGAAGGCAAAATTGTGTCTCGATCTTATATCGAAATGACTCTAAATATCATGAAGGAATTTGGTATTGAATATGAATTTAAAGGGAATGAGATTTTTGTTGACAAACAAGCGTATAAAGTAATGCCTTACACGGTTGAAGGAGATTGGTCAGGCGCATCATACTGGTACGCATTTATGGCCTTAGCGCCAAAGGGAAAACTATTCCTGGATGGACTGAAAAAAAATAGTTTCCAAGGTGATTCTGGTTTAATCGAAGTTTTTGAAAAGCTAGGTGTTAAAACTAATTTTTCGAAACGAGGCATGTATATTGAGCAGAGCAATGAGGTTTGTAAAAAATTGATTTTCGATTTTATTGAGATGCCAGATTTAGCTCAAACATTTGCAGTTGTTTCAGCTTTAAAAAATATCCCATTTCACTTTAAAGGATTAGAAACTTTAAAAATTAAAGAGACTAATCGTATAGCTGCACTTATTGATGAACTAGCAAAATTAGGTTATGTATTACATGAACCTAAGGAAGGCGAACTGGCTTGGGATGGTGAAATGAAAGAAGTAACTGAAGAGATTATTATCAAAACCTATCACGATCATAGAATGGCTATGTCATTTGCTCCAATTGCGATGCTTCGCCCCGAGATTAAAATCGATGATCCTATGGTTGTAAATAAATCATATCCTAACTTCTGGGAACAACTTAAAGAAGTTGGATTCCATATTGAAGAAAGTTAACTTACAAAATACAATCAGATATAGAGAGCTCGACCTACAAGTCGAGCTTTTTTTATGCAATTCAAATTAGGACTACCCCTACTTTTTTACATCATTATCAGCCGACGTAGCATCACTAAAAGTAGGCAAAGACTCGGTAATGCTGCCAGCCCCCTTTTTATTAATTTTGAAAGTAACATCCTTTGTTGTAGTAAATAACAGAACAGATGAAAAAGATTTTCTGAGATGTGATTTCATAACTACAAAAGCCTCTTCTAATGTAAGCTCGTCTTCCTGATCCTCTGTTTCTTTAGATCTATAGCGCAATTTTAGTAAGACCTTAAAGCCACCTTCAGAATAAACTGGCCTCACAAATATATTTCTCAAATTAGGCTTACCGATGGTTTTTGCCATCGTTAACTTCGCAAAGCGACCTTCTTCTAAACTTTCTTTTACCTGTTTCCAGAAAAGAACAAACACATCTTGGTAAGGCATAAACTAAAAATTGATGAGAAAATATTTCGTTTTTCAAAAGTAATACTATAATTCAATACAATCTACCCTGTGGAAAATGTTTAGGCAAGTTCATTAGAAACTCAATTACGAATAGGGCAAAAAAAAAGGAGAAACTCCCCAAAGCTTCTCCTTTTAAAATGCAATCTTTTTAGATCTAAATTATTGCTTGATTGCAGTTTCCAAACCGATTGTAATCATTGTATTCAATGATGTTTGACGCTCTTCAGCGGTAGTTTCTTCTCCTGTTAAAATATGATCGCTAACAGTCAAAATTGCTAAAGCTTTAGCATTATGACGTGCTGCGATTGTATATAACGCAGTGGCTTCCATTTCTACAGCTAATACACCGTAGTCAGCCCAGATTTTAAATGGTTCTGGATTATTTTCTAAATCGTGATAGAAAATGTCAGAAGTTAAAGTTGATCCAACCTTGATATTTACACCTTTTTCTGTTGCAGCCTGATGTGCATCGCTCAACAAGCCAAAGTCAGCACATGGTGAATAATCCATTCCTCTGAAAAGGTTTCTGTTCATTGCTGAGTCAGTACATGATGTCATCGCAAGAATCACATCAAACACTTTTACATCGTGATTAAAAGAACCACAAGTTCCAATACGAATCACATTCTTAACGCCGTACTGAGTGATTAACTCGTGTGCATAGATACCAATTGAAGGCACACCCATACCTGTTCCTTGTACAGAAATACGTTTTCCTTTATAGGTTCCTGTGAAACCCAGCATATTTCTAACTTTATTATAACAAACAACATCCTCCAAGAAGTTATCTGCAATATACTTCGCTCTTAATGGATCACCTGGTAAAAGGATAGTTTCAGCAATATCGCCCATTTTGGCTTCGTTGTGTGCACTCATGATATATTGATTTTATAGTTTACAAATAAAGATAACAGATTTCTACAAACGATCGTTACAATCGAACATAGAATTAGCATTATACTAATACTCACTTAATTTAAGAGATGGGATATAAAATTGGTTGGTTGGTAGTTGGAGAGCCTATGGTTTAAAAAACTATGTTCGCTTTCCGAGTACAAAAGTAAGCTTTTTGATTGGATAAATCCAAATAAGACTTAAGAATTTAAAGAGACATTCTTTTCCTTGTGAAAAAATCTTTTATCAGGTTCGCACTCTCCTCTTTCATAATCCCTGAAACTACTTCGGTTCTTGGATGCATCGGGTTAGGTGAAAATCGTGTATATCCTCTCTTATCATCGCTTGCTCCATATACAATTTTTGATATTTGAGACCAAGCTAAAGCTCCTGCACACATGTTACATGGCTCAAGTGTCACATATAAGGTACAATCCTTTAAATATTTTCCTCCCAAATAATTAGCTGCAGCTGTAATAGCCTGCATCTCTGCATGAGCCGTCACATCATTCAAACGTTCAGTTAAGTTGTGTGCTCTGGCAATAATCCTATTATTACAAACCACAATGGCTCCAACAGGAATCTCTTCCTCATCAAAGGCTTTATGAGCCTCTTCCAAAGCCTGTTTCATAAAATACTCGTCCGAAAATGGTGATATTATAGATTCTTGGTTCATGTTTTATCTTTTTTACAAATCTGTTTCTAAAAGCTTATTCAATTTCGCAAATTGTTAGTATTTTCGCAAAGTTAATAAAATAGGAATAAGACCGATTACTAATCAATTACAGACTTTATTTTATCAAAATAGATAAAAATACTAGTAATTGAAAGTAAACCAATTATTGGAATGGCATTACTCCTAACTAGATTGGATTGAATCAATAAATGATATAAGATGTATAGAACTCATACTTGTGGTGAATTAAGAATTCAGAATGTAAAGGAAACTGTAACCCTTAGTGGTTGGGTGCAAAAAGCACGTGACTTAGGAGGAATGACCTTTGTCGATCTTCGAGATCGTTATGGTATTACTCAGTTTGTTTTCGACATGGAAACCAATCCAGAGCTATGTGCTCAGGCTAGAAAATTAGGTCGTGAATTTGTTGTTGCAATTACCGGAACCGTTAATGAACGTCAAAGTAAAAACTCAAAAATACCTACAGGTGACATTGAGATAATTGCTGAGAAGGTTGAAGTATTGAGCAAGTCTATAACACCTCCATTTACAATCGAAGAAAACACCGATGGTGGAGACGAACTGAGAATGAAATACCGTTACCTTGATTTACGTCGTAACAGTGTTCGTGAGAATCTGGTAATGCGTCATAAAATGGGTATCGAGATTCGTAATTTCCTTGATCAACTTAATTTTATTGAAACAGAAACACCAGTATTGATTAAGTCGACTCCAGAAGGAGCTCGTGACTTTATCGTTCCTTCGCGAATGAATCCAGGTGAGTTTTACGCTTTGCCACAATCTCCTCAGGTATTCAAACAATTGTTGATGATCTCTGGTTTCGACCGTTATTATCAAATTGTAAAATGTTTCCGCGACGAAGATCTTCGTGCTGACCGTCAGCCTGAATTTACTCAGATTGATTGCGAAATGGCATTCGTAGAGCAAGATGACATCTTAAATACTTTCGAAAGCTTAACGAAACACCTTTTCAAGAAATTGAAAAATGTTGAGCTAAATTTCGATTTCCCAAAGTTAGACTATGCTGATGCCATGAAATACTATGGTAACGATAAGCCTGACACTCGCTTCGAGATGAAATTTGTTGACTTAAGCGTTGTAGCTAAAGGAAATGATTTCAAAGTATTTGATGAAGCTGAATATATTGGAGCAATTTGTGCTACAGGTTGTGCTACTTACACACGTAAGCAATTAGATAAATTAACTGATTTTGTGAAGAAACCACAAATTGGAGCTAAAGGCCTAGTTTATGTGAAATATAACGAAGATGGTTCTTTCAAATCATCTGTAGATAAATTTTACTCTGCTGAACACCTACAAAAGTGGGCTGAAGCTTGTAATGCAAAACCAGGAGACTTAATCTTAGTTCTTGTTGGTGATCGCAACACAACACTTCCTCAACTTTCTGAATTGCGTCTTGAGATGGGGTCTCAACTTGGGTTGAGAGACAATGAGAAGTTCTCTCCACTTTGGGTTGTAGATTTTCCTCTATTGGAGTGGGATGAAGACAACAAGCGTTTTCACGCGATGCACCATCCATTTACATCTCCTAAAAAAGAAGATTTCCATTTATTGGATACAGATCCTGGAGCGGTTCGTGCAAATGCATATGACTTGGTTATTAATGGTGTTGAAATTGGTGGTGGTTCTATTCGTATTCACGATACAGAACAACAAGCTCAAATGTTCAAACACTTAGGTTTTACTGACGAAGAAGCTCAGGAGCAGTTTGGTTTCCTAATGGATGCTTTCCAATATGGTGCACCTCCACATGGTGGAATCGCCTTTGGATTTGACCGTTTAGCTTCTCTTTTTGCTGGTATCGAGTCTATTCGCGACGTGATTGCTTTCCCTAAAAATAATTCGGGACGCGATGTGATGATTGATTCACCTTCTACAATTGCTGAAGAACAAATGATTGAATTAGGTCTTGACTACAGAAAGAAGTCTGAATAAGAACAATTCTAGATATATAAAAAATGCCTCGATTATATCGAGGCATTTTTATTTTCTTCTATTTAGAGCTTATTCCTTTTTCTTCTTTCTTTTAATCCTCTTCACTTTTTTACCATCGTCTGATTCTTCTACCTCTACGGTCACTTCTACCTCAACTTCACCATCTTTCTCTACCCAAACATTATCATCTCCCGAACTTTTTATTTTAATGATTTTGTAGCCATCTTCTTCTGTTATTTGAACATCATCAGAATCGTTAAGAATGATGATTTTTTCGCCCTTTTTACCATGAGCGTCAATCATGTGCATTTTGTGCTTTCCACCTTTTAGGATTTCAATATGAATATCCTTCTCAATACAAGAATCTCCTTTGTGAATAAAAACGTTACCATCTTCATCGGAAAATTTAAACTCCTTAAGCATCTTAATTTCAAAATCTTCATCAATATCATGGTCCCCATCAGCCGTTACATGAATTTTTCGAATTATTTTTTTGTGTTTCCCATGATGATCACCATCCTCAGAAATCCAGATTTTATGTTTCTTCATAATCGAATCAGCCATGCCATCTAAATTCATTACTTCAATTATTTTATCATGTCCTACTCTTTCATGAAAAATGGTATCGATAATTGTTTCTTTTCCATCCTCAATTACTTTAACCTTTACATGAACTTCATGCTTTTCATCCTTCTTTTCTTTTTCCTGAGCAAATGATCCTTGTGCAGCACATACTGCAAAGCCAATTAATAATAGATAGAGTGATAATCGTTTCATAAGTTCCTTTTTTAATTCAATAATTACTTTCTACCAACAAATTTACTACACTACTAAAATAAAGGCAGTTAAGCTTTAGCTAAAAAAAGTTAAGGAAAGGTTAAAAGGAAAACAAAAAAAAGCTGCTCGAAATAATCGAACAGCTTATTATATCAATAACTCTGACAGGAATTTGTAGTCTGTCTAGTCGTCTTAATCTAGCTTAAGAACGGCTAAGAAGGCTTTTTGTGGAACTTCCACATTACCTACTTGCTTCATCTTTTTCTTACCTTTCTTTTGCTTCTCAAGAAGTTTACGTTTACGTGTGATATCACCACCATAACATTTTGCGGTAACATCCTTACGAACCGCTTTTACAGTCTCTCTGGAAATGATTTTGGCTCCAATCGCACCTTGTATAGCAATATCAAATTGCTGACGCGGTATAAGCTCTTTCAGCTTCTCACACATTCTACGACCAAATGATTGTGCATTGTCGAAGTGAATTAAAGTTGAAAGTGCATCAACACCTTCTCCATTTAAAAGAATATCAAGTTTTACAAGTTTGGCAGCTTTAAATCCAATTTGGAAGTAGTCAAAAGATGCGTAACCTTTTGAAATACTCTTCAGCTTATCGTAGAAATCGAATACAATTTCACCTAATGGCATTTCATAAGTCAATTCTACACGATCACTCGTTAGGTATTGTTGGTTTGTCATCATACCACGCTTAGCCAGACAAAGGTTCATTAAAGAACCAACAAATTCTGATTTGGTAATGATCTGTGCTTTGATAAATGGCTCTTCAATAAAATCGAGTGAGTTTGGATCCGGCATATCCGAAGGGTTATGCATTTCGAAAACGTCACCTTTTTTAGTGTGAGCAATATAGGATACGTTGGGTACCGTAGTAATCACGTTCATACCAAATTCACGATCCAATCGTTCCTGAATAATTTCCATATGAAGCAGGCCAAGAAACCCGCAACGGAAACCAAAACCAAGAGCTAGTGATGATTCTGGCTCAAAAGTTAAAGAGGCATCGTTTAGCTTTAATTTCTCCATCGAAGCTCGTAAATCTTCATAATCTTCACTGTCGATAGGATAGACTCCGGCAAATACCATTGGCTTTACTTCCTCAAAGCCATCAATCCCTTTTTCACAAGGCTCTTCTTTATGCGTAATGGTGTCACCAACTTTTACCTCTGTAGAAGTTTTGATACCCGATATAATATAACCTACATCACCTGTTTTTAATATTTTCCTTGGCTCACGTTCAAGTCTTAAAACTCCAATTTCATCAGCGTAGTATTCTTTATCAGTATTTAAGAATTTTACAAGATCTCCTTTTTTAACCTCCCCATTCATAATACGAATGTATGTGATGATACCACGAAATGAATTGTATTCAGAGTCAAATACCAATGCCTGAAGAGGATCATTTGGTTTGCCTTCTGGGCATGGAACTCGATCTACAATTGCTTCAAGAATATCTGGTACACCTTCACCAGTTTTACCCGATGCTGCAAGAATTTCATCTCTATCACAACCAATCAAATCAACAATCTGATCTTTTACATCCTCAGGGTTTGAGTTAGGTAAGTCAATCTTGTTAAGAATTGGAATGATTTCAAGATCATTCTCAATAGCTAAATAAAGGTTCGAGATTGTTTGAGCTTGAATACCCTGAGTTGAGTCAACAATAAGAAGAGCTCCTTCGCAAGCAGCAATTGAACGAGAAACCTCGTATGAAAAATCTACGTGACCTGGAGTGTCAATAAGGTTTAATACATAGTTTTCACCATCATTACCCTCATAGTCCATTTGAATAGCGTGACTTTTAATGGTGATACCACGTTCACGTTCCAAATCCATATCGTCAAGAACCTGAGCTTGCCTTTCACGTTCGCCTACAGTTTCTGTTTCCTGTAATAAACGGTCAGCTAGAGTACTTTTCCCGTGGTCGATATGTGCTATTATGCAGAAATTACGAATGTTCTTCATCTTATCCAATTATCAATTACGAATTATCAATTACGAGTCCAAACTTCACAGCTCCGTAATCCGTAATTCAATCAACTGACAAAGATATTCAATTAGTTTGAATAAATAGAATTTGGTATTTAATGATTGAAAAGATTAATGCAAAAATTTAATTATTGCATTATCAATCCTACTAAATTACCAACTAAACCAGCCACAAGCATTAATCCCATAATGCATGCACCTACTATTAATACCAAACGCTTATTTTTTTTATTGCTTCTATCAATTAATTCTTCTGTAATCATATCTTATTATTCAAATGAGTGCGTTAATAACAATCTGTAATTACTCTGATAATAAATATACAAAAACGCTTCTACTTAGCCATAGATTTATGATCTGGAAAACATCTTGAAACACTTAAAATGCGATTCGAATCCCAGCTTTCAAATAAAAATCATCTGTATCGAATCTCCAAATTCATCTAAATTTTTAATTCTACGCAGGTTTTACCTAAGTCAACTTAGCGGTTTGCCAAGTTAGATTTACCATGGTCAATATGTGCAGTAATGCAAAATTTTCCAATGTTCTTCATCTTATCCAATTATCAATTAGAAGAAGCATAAAATTATGTACTAATCCCACATATATTTATAACAAAAATTCAATTCATAAAAAGAGTTTTTCAAAAAATAACCTGAAGATTTTAAAACACCTCATTTTTAACCTCTTCAGCATCACACTCAACAATATAATCCCATGACACATATGTTAACAATGCTCCAATAATAGTTGCAATAATATCCTTATAGTCAAAACCATTTTCAAATGGAAGGTTCAATAATTCTAGTACAATTACACTGCAGAAAAATTTGACAATTATAACTTTCGAAGTGAATCTTTTGTTTATTGGGTTTATTATTAAAAAGAAGAAACATAATCCAGGCACAGCAACTATATTAGTAAAGGTGTCAGCTAAATAATAGTCAAATATTCCATTTGAATAAATATATGGTCTATACACTTGTAAACCCAAAACGTATATGCCAAATGGAATTAAAAATATTATCAAGTACTTTAACCTTTGCAAGTACAACCTCTTTATCATGTGAAAATAATTTGCTTATTAAAGTATAAAATTACTATTATTTGAAATATTCTTGCTCTATAAGAGCATAAAGTTCTTATAGAGCAAGAATAATTATTCCATGTGTGCATACAAGTAACTAAATTCACTCTCATATGCACGTTGATCCGCTCTAAATGCAGCCATCCAACCCATTGTTTCTAAAATCCAATCTGTAAACTCCGAACCTCCATTAACACCCTCTAACTGACTACAGGAGAGGTCACTTAGCGAATTAATCTTAATTTCTATACTCATAACTATTATTATTTAAAACACTGATTCATAACTATTAACACCTTTCATAAAGTGTTCCCTGGAACTTTTAGGATTAAATGCAATATCAAGTGCTAATCCACAAATTACACCTAAAGCCCACTCTATAAATCCTCCATCAACATTCTTCATTTCAGATGAATTCATCTCCTTAACTCCAAATTCATTTAAATCTTTCATTTTACAAAATTTTAAATTGTTAGTAATTTATTAATTTTGTGCAGGCTAATAAGCTAAGTCCGATTAACAGCAATAGTTTTCGCGAACACTTCTGCTTTTCGGGCTTTTTTATTTCGCCTACATCATTATATTCATATTGGCCAAATTTGAATAACAATTATAAAGATAATTCTATGTAGTCCAATAAACTTGGACTTAACAATATTTTTAATTTAAAATTGCAAGTTCTGGAATTTGCTTTTGCCACATGTGGTAATATTTCCCTTGTTTTTCATATAATTCAGTATGCGAACCTTCTTCCATTAATTTGCCTTTTTCCAAAACAATGATTTTATCCGATTGCAAAACAGTTCCTAATCTATGAGCAATTAACACAATGGTTTTTCCTTCTTTTTTCAAATTACGTATACACTCTTGCACTTGTTCCTCTGAAATGGAATCGAGCGAAGAGGTTGCCTCATCTAAAATCAAAACCTGAGGATCGCGATACAAAGCTCTTGCAATTGCTAAGCGTTGTTTCTGACCTCCTGAAAGAGAAGCGCCATTCTCTCCCAACCAGGTTTGGAAACCATTAGGCAATTCTTCTATAAAACCAAGTATACCCAATTGTTTACAAATATCAAGTATTCGTTCCATTTCAGGCTGAAACTCTCCTACTGCGATATTTTCCACTACATTGCCAGCAAATAAATCCAGATTTTGAGGTACAATACCCACATAATTGCGCAAACTATCGTTCGAGGCATATTTAATATTTACAGTATCGATATAAATATTTCCATCGTTTAGTGGATAAAATTTTTGCAACAATGCCGCTATGGTAGTTTTTCCAGAACCACTTTCACCTATAATGGCAGTAATTTTCCCATGCGGTATTTGCATAGTAAACTTCTCAAACACGTCAACTCTTGTTCCGTAACTAAAGGAAACATCTTGAAAAAGAATATCTCCCTTGATTTCTTTTCTCAGCTCCACCATATTCTCTTCATCCTCCCGCTCCAAATCCATAATTTCGAACAAACGATCAGCAGCAATTAAGGCATTCTGTATCGATTTATTCATTCCTATCAAACTTGCAACTGGACCAGTAAAATAGCCAATAATGGCATAAAAAGACATCAATTCTCCGGGCGTAATGGTGCGATCAATTACTAGATAGCCACCAAACCACAACAAAACAATCGTAAATATCCTACTTAAAAACTCAGAGGAATTAGTTGAAAAAACGGAATTTAAACCCGATTTATAACCAGTTTGCAGCAAGTTGATAAAACGAGTTTCTGTTTTTATATTGGCAAATCCCTCTAAACTTAGTTGCTTAATGGTTTTTACAGAATTTAACGATTCTACCAATTGAGTCTCTAGGTCGGCCGCTCGTTCCATTACCTTTCGCTCTTGCTTTTTATTTAGCTTGTTAGTAATTAAATATACAAGAGAGTACAAAGGAATAATCAGAGCCATTGCGAGTGCCAGTTTCCAAGAATAGATAAACATCAATCCAAAGGAAAAAACCACAATAAAAACATTTACGATTAAACTAATGGCTGTATCGTTAATAAACGAACGAATTTTTACCGCATCATTTATTCGGGAAATAATTTCCCCTATTCGCATGGTATCAAAGAATCGCTGAGGTAACTTTAACAAGTGTTTGTAATAGCCTAAAATCAGCCGAGAATCAATCAACTGTCCGGTTTTTAAAACCATAACAGTTTTAGCTGTTCCAATAAAAATTTGAAATATCACCAAAATAACCATCCCCACACTTAGCAGATTAAGCAAGTTTGTATTTCCATCGACCAAAACAAAGTCTGTTAACTTTTGTATGTATATTGAGGTTGATAATCCTAGTACAGTATAAATAATAGCTCCAAACAACGCTTGAAACAAAATACTTTTATGTGGTTTCAATAAAAAAAAGAAACGAGATATATTCGATACTTTTTCATTTTTTTGAACAAATTCCTCATTGGGAACCATCAATATCAACACACCAGTCCATTCTTTCTCAAATTCTTCTATACTTTTTTTGTGAATCTGTCCATCCCCAGGATCCATAATTTCCACATAAGTATCTGTAGCCTTCAAAATAACCACATAATGCTGCAAAACTTCTTTTACAATAACATGTGCTATGGCAGGCAACGGTATCTTTGGCAAACTATCCGTTCCTCCTTTTACACCCTTAGCAGTAAAACCAAGTTTTTCTGCGGCCTTAATTAATCCTAAAGCATTGGTCCCTTTTTTATCGGTACCCGCCATTTGTCTAATCCTTGATATTGGCAGCTTTAATTTATAATGTGCTGAAATTGAAGCCAAACAAGCCGCCCCACAATCAGTAATATCGTGTTGTTTTATTTTAATACTCATATAAATTCAATCTGAGATAATAGACGTGAGAATTGAGATTAATAAATCCCAACTAATTTTAGAAAATTCTTAAGAATCTTACTTATGATTTTAAGCGTGGATTCAGCCAATCATCAACATTATCGTACAGCAATTGGAATAATGTTCGTTCCGTAACCTGAAAGCGAGCGGTTAAACTCATTCCTTTCGTCAAATTACCTTCGTAACCATTTTTCAATTTCAAGTGCTTCTGATCTATACTGCACCTTACTTTAAAATAAGCATTGTTTTCAATCTGAAAAATATCAGGAGATATTTCAATCACCCTTCCATTGCCAAGTCCCCATTGGTTGTAATTGAAAGCATCCATTTGAAAATTCACACTCATCTCTTTTCTTATGTATCCAATATCAGATGGAGACAAATAACATTCAACAATTAATCCACTTGCTGGTGATATTTGACAAATAGTTTGCCCGGGAGCCAAAAAATTCCCAGCTTGAATTCCTGTAAAATGTGTAATTGATCCTGATATAGGAGCCGTGATCACATAATTTTGTTTCTCCTTATTATTTTGAATTATACTCGTTTCCAAATCCATATTTTCATTCACGAGATCTCTAAGACTTGTTTGCCATTTCAAATTCTTCTGCTTCACATACATATCTTTGTTTTGATGTGTTTGTTGCAATTCATATTCAATTTTTTCAAAATCAACTTTTGCCACGACCTCTTTTTCATACAAGGTTTTATTCAAATCAAAGTCCCTTTTCTTTTGCTTTATGTCTGCATCTAGCTCAATAAGATTTTGATTGTACTCCTCCAATTCATTCTGATAAAGGAATGTTTGTAAACGCTTAGAACTGGAATTAATTAGCATTTCCAGATCTTTTCTAAACTCATTATTTAAATCCAATCTACTACCTAATGATTTCAATTCGTTATCCAATTTTTGAGCATTCAAAATTAAAAGTGTATCTCCTTTTATTACCTGTAGATTTTCATGTAGTCGATTTTCTGCAATTTGTCCATATATAGCAGAAATCACATTATTATTTTCATTTAAACTACGAATAGTACCTCTACCTTGTTGCGTAATCGGAACATTCACAACAGGTAAAGCAAGAACACCAGCAATTAGTAAAACAATAACAAGCAAATAAATAATTTTAATATTTGAATTAAATTTTGCAAAATGAGCTTCGGTAGTATGATCTATTATTTCTTTCGGGAAAATAGTTTTCATTGAGAAGTATTAATTTCAGATTAGAGAATATGCCAATATTGAATCAAAATTAATCACAAGCAATCCAGAAAACTTGGACTCTTGCAAAAAACCTCCTCCATTAATATCAATAAGTTGCTTTTCACTTTTAATCACTCTAAATGGATTTTGTATTTCAAGTTCCATTTCTCCTGAATACTCATAAGAACCAGAATCTCTATTGTAACTTATTTCAATCCCCAAATCTTTAAATTCATCAAAATGATTAAACAAATGACTTCTGGAAATTCCTAATTCATTCGCCATGTTCTTTGCACTCCCAGTTCGCCCATCTTTAATCAGACGATCCATTCTCATCAATCGTTCCACAACATCTAAAATCTTAACCATACTAGTTTATAATTAACAGTCATACCTAGTCTTAAGTAGTAGCTCGTAATTCAAATATAGATTACACCCTATTAATTCTAATATTGTTAAAAAGGTAACCCCACATCTAAATATTTATTATGAACAATTCTATGGCGCATGTCAAACTATATTTTAACCGGATTAACACATTACATTCATCTCAAAAGAATTAAGTTTCGAAAAAATTATTTCCATTTTTTAGTAGGGTAAGATTCTAGTTTATCGGTTCACATACAAACGAGCTCAAAATCTTAATTGTAAAATTATAAAATAACGATCATGAAAAAGTTTTCTTTTATACTAGTAATAGGTTTAGCCATATCTTTTTTCTCTTGTGACAACAAAGACGACGTAGTTGATGTTTTAGATGAAAAACAAGTTGAATTGAACAACTCTATCGAAACTGTAGTTGCATCAGAAGAGGCTTCAGAAACAATTATTGAGGTTGCAGATTACGAAGTTGATTTATTTTCATTTATGGAAAGTGAGTACGATCAACCAACTGGAACCAAAGAAGGATACCAAAATAGATACGGACAATTATTTATGGAATGGCAACGCTACAAAACAGATAAAATGCCTGAAGTATCTATCGAATTTGGCGAAGATGGCCGATTTCCAATGACAATAACAGTAAATTATGGAGATTCAACTGTTCTTTACAACGGTACTGTTATAGGTGGTGTAGTTGTAATTGAATTATCCGCACGTCCACGTACTGATGGCGCTGTTCGCGAAATTACTTTCGATCTAATGATTGATTCTGTAGCAATGGATGGTACAAAACGAATGGAATTCACTGGAGAACAAGGAGTATCAAGAAAATGGGAATATACAAGTGAGCTTACTTTCACTTATCCTGATGGAACAGAATTATTCAGATCTGCAGATAGAACTAGAGAATGGGTAGCTGGTTTAGATACTAAATGGGATATCAGCGATGATAAAATTGAAATTAGAGGATCTGTAACTTGTGTTGACACAGAACAAAATGAATATTCTAAAGTTATTGATGAAGAAAATCCTTTAACAAAAATCGGAACTTGTAGAATGATTGTAAGCGGATTGGTAACATTCTCGCAGAACCAGGAAGAATTTGCAACTTTTGATTATGGTGATGGTGAATGTGATAACCTTGCAACATATACTTACACTAACGAAGATGGTGAAGTTGTAAGCAAAGAGATTGAAATTGGTAAGCACAAAAGATATAAGAAAAACTAGGTAGTATTCACAACCACTTAGCATTAGGGTGTAGGGAAAGATCACAATCACCTCTGCACCCTAATATTCGCTAAAAAAGTTTATTTTTACCTAAACCAATCCTCTAGCTTTGACACAAGAAGAATTTAAACTCTTATTTGATAAGTATTTCGATTCAATCAGGAACTATATTTATTATCGTTCTGGAGATGAAGAGTTGGCTACTGATATTGCACAAGATAGTTTTATGAAATTGTGGGAGAAACATTTAGATTTTGAAGAAAAACCTTTACGATCTTTGCTCTACAAAATTTCGAACGATCTTTTTATCAGTAAATACCGAAGAGAAAAGGTAGCCCAAAAATACTTAGCTAAGTTAGCTCCTTCAGTTAACAATCACTCTCCGGAGGATGAATTAGCTTACAAGGAATTACAAACAAAATACGAAACAGCACTCAAGAATCTATCTGAAAAACAAAGAGTTGTTTTTTTGATGAGCAGAATGGAAGGCTTAAAATATCAAGAAATTGCTGACCAACTGGAATTAAGTGTAAAAGCTGTTGAAAAGAGAATGACATCTGCTCTTTCATTTTTACGAAAGGCATTAGGAAAATAAATGAAAAAAGACAACCAACATAACGAACTCAACTCGGATATGGATTTTTTAAATTCACTTCCAGAAATTGAAATGTCCTTTTCGAAATCAAAAGATGATGTTTGGAAAGAGCTTTCGATGAAAACGGCTGCTCCTGCTAAAGAAGTAAAAGTTATTAAATTACAGTGGGCGAAATATGCCGCTGTAGCATGTATTGCGATTCTTTTAGGACTTACTGGTTTTATCAATTTATATACAAAAACAATTTACTGTCCTAAAGGGGAACATCTAAGCGTACTTCTTCCAGATCAATCTGAGGTGGATTTAAATGCAAACTCAAGTATTTCTTACAAACCTTACTGGTGGAAAGTATCACGAAAAGTGAAATTTGAAGGAGAAGCATTTTTTAAGATCACCAAGGGAAGTAAATTCGAAATTGCATCGAACTATGGTAAAACCTATATTTTAGGAACCAGTTTCAATATTTATGCAAGAGGAAATCAATACAAGGTTACTTGCTACACAGGAAAAGTTAAAGTCGTTTCCACTTTAACATCTGATAAAATACTTTTGCTTCCAAACGATCATGCCTACGTTACCAAAAATGGCTTACTCGAATTAAGAAAATGTGACAATTCTGAAGCTAAAATCTCTTGGCGTAACAATTTATTTTTCTTTACAGACACTCCTATTCGTACTGTTTTTGAAGAAATCGAATTGCAATATAATATCAACATCGTAGAGAAAGGAAAATTTAGTTCAACTTATACCGGAAACTTTGATCTAGGGAAATCGGTTGATAGCACATTGTATAATGTTTGTATGCCAATGGGATTAAAATTTGTGAAAGGCCCTAATAATAATTATATTATAACCACAAAAGCCCAATAAGTGAATCGAATTATCATATTGCTAATCCTAGTATTAATTCATTCAAATATTTCTGCTCAAAAAGTAATAATCGATGTAAAAGATCAAGCTTTGAGTGAAGTATTGATTGACTTACGGGATACTTATGATTTTCAACTTTCATTCAACAATAATTTACTCTCGCAATATTCTGTTAGCGTAAACAAATCTTTTCAATCGAAAGATCGTGCCATAGAGTTTTTGTTGCGAAAATTCCCGCTCAACTATCAAAAATCGAATGAGGTTTATTTAATATTCCCAGAAGAGAAAATTGTTCAACACAGAGTTTTTGGGCAAATACTCGACAAAGAGAGTTTGGAACCTCTGCCCTTTTCACATCTTACGATTAATGATTTACCCATGGCCACTGATGAGCATGGGAATTTTTCATTTACCTCCCACATTGATAGCACTTTTAGAATTCTTGCATCTCATTTGGGCTATTTTATTCACGACACTTTAATTAATGAAGGCCCCAACCAAAACATTCTATTAACGGCAGCTAGTACCGATTTACCAGAGATTATCGTTACCGATAAAATCGTTCAAACCTTTATCCGAATGGGGAATCAATCGGGAAACCTAAAATTGAATCATAAAATTGCCGGTTTTTTGCCAACAAATAACGACAACTCTGTATTTGAATTGCTTCGCTTGCAACCAGGAATATTAGCTGCAGGGGAACAAAAAGATGACCTTATTATTTGGGGTTCATACGAAGGGGAAAGTCAAGTACTATTCGATAACATTACACTTTGGGGCTTAAAAAATTTCTATGATGATATTGGTGCTGTAAACCCTTTAGTGGTCAAAAATATTGAAGTTTTAAAAGGAGGTTTTGATGCTCGATATGGCGATCGTGTAGGTGGTATAGTTCACATAACAGGCAAAAATGGGAGTAAATTAAAACCAACCCTAAACCTTACCCTAAATAACATTACCGCAAGCGGATCTTACGAACAGCCAATAGGCAAAAGGTCTTCTGTTTTGGTCGCTTTTCGCCAAACCTATTACAACCTATTTAAAGATGAACAAATAAAATACGGAACATCGAACATTAGTTTGCAAGGACAAACAAATCAAAATACTGACACTCCATCATTTCTAGATTTAAATGTTGCACCTGATTACAAATTTCATGATTTAAACTTTAAATTTTCTACCAATTGGGAAAATGGTGATAATTTCTCTGTTAGTTTAATGGGTGGTGAAGACCGATACTCTTACGATATAACCACAGAATCTTTTACTAATGCGAAAAAACACAAATTTGAAGGTAATGATCAATTTGGGGGCTCAATAAATTATGGCAAAGTTTGGAATAATGGAAATACCAGTTCTATTTCCCTTTCCCGATCCGAACTAAAAACAAGAACTAGTGATGTTGTCTCGATTAGTCGAATTCGCACGGATGAAGAATTTTTTAGAAGAGATGATAAATCGAGAAACAAAATTATGGAGCATCGGGCAACACTTAAAAATACTTTTGTTTTTGCTGAAGATCAAAATTTCGAAACTGGAATTAATTATATCAACAACGAAGTTGATCTAAAAGAAGATTCCTTAGATATAAACATCCTGCATATAAAATCAAAAGCCGACCGACTAGGCTATTATTTTCAAAACAACCTAAATGTTAGCAATGGCATTTCAATTAAGGCAGGGTTTCTTGCAAACTATCCAATTAAACTAAAAAAATTGTATTGGGAACCGCGTATCTCATTGAGCTTACAACTTACCGAAAGCATAGCCGTTAACGGAGCTTGGGGTTTATACAAACAATTTATTACGAAGAGTTCGGTACTAAGCGCAAATGGTAGTTATAGATACATCTGGGTTGGTGCTGACGAAAAAGAAATTCCTGTTTTAGAATCTGTTCATCATGTTATGGGAGCATCATACCATAAAAATGGTTTTACACTTAGTTTAGAAGGATATTATAAAAAAACTGACGGGCATACTCGCTATTATAAATTTCGAAATGAGGGCAACATAAGCACAGGTCAAAGTAAAAGTTCAGGCTTAGATGTATTCGCTAAAAAAGATATCGGAAATCACACTTTGTGGGTTTCATACTCCTTAAGTAAAACCACCGAAAAATTCGATTATTTTAACAATATCGAATACCGAAGAGCTTTGCATGATCAGCGCCATGAAATCAAAACCGCTGGTTTATTAGCCCTTAAGCCTTTCTATATTTCTGCCAATTACATTTATGGTTCGGGCTTTCCAATTTATTCTCAAAGACAAGAAGTTGTAGCAGAGCCTGATTACACCAGATTAGATGCAGCAATTATCTACAAATTTGCCCCTAAAAAGATCAAATGCGAATTAGGTGTCCTTTTTCACAATATTCTTGATACAAACAATATCACCTACGAATCTTACGAACGAATCCCTTTAAACCAAATCAATTCGATAAGTATCTATACCGAAACGGTTCCTACATCTGTACGCTTATATTTCAAAATCAGCATCTAAATATTTCTTGGTTTTAACGCATAAAAAAACCGGACAAGAAGAATCTGGTCCGGTTATCACAACTAAATATTAAAACATAATCAAAAAGATGGTCAATTTAAATACACCTACGTACAAGGTATATAAACAAGAAGAATATAAGCGCTCCGATTAAGTATGGAATGTTCCTTAAAAAAGTATAATCACACCTAACTTACTTTTAAACTACTAATTCTAACGGATTGGATCATTTGTAAATATTTACTAACAAGCCAAAAAGAAATCGTTAATTCCTCACTATAACGTCACAACTTAGTATTCTTCATGTTTGGTTAATAGTTAGATCATTAACAACACAAGGGGGATAGTGTTATTAACTCTCTAATAAATTGCAATTGGGTTAACAATTACAAATGGTTTTCAAAGTACGTTATCACCAGAAATTTCCTCAAAACTACTTTTTAAAGTAGCCATTCGTTTCTGATAAATTGGAGCCTGTGTAGTTGCAATAACTACCGAATTTAATTTACCTGAGATCTCATTTTTAAATGATTCCAATTCTTCAATCGAAACTGTCTCTTTAATAGATTCAACCAAATTGGTTAGATCCATTACTCCAGCAAATTTTTCTACAATCACCTTCCCAATTTCCATTGCCTGATTTTGGCTAATGTTCTTGTTCATTTGATCTACTCCAATACATTCAAGAGCTTGATTTAATCCGTTAACTGTTTCAAGTTTCTCGGATTTTGTTAATTTTGATAACAGATTGCTTGTATTCATATTCCGCTTCAAGATTATTTTTTAAATGTCATTCTCTTGATTTGATGATTCAAAAGTAGCTCATGTATTGGGTTTATTAAAATCATTTTTTAATACAAACTACGAAGTTCAAACAATATGAAAGCAATCAATAAACCTGTTTTTAAAGCAGTTAACTCATACAACCAGTACAATGCCTAAACAACAAATAGACCCTCTGTTTCAATTAATTAAATCGATTTCGAAATCTGAGAAAAGAAATTTTAAGTTGTATGCGAATAGAATTAGCAGCGATAAGGAGACAAAATTCTTACAACTTTTTGATGTACTTGACCGATTGGACGAATACAATGAATTGATTATTCTAAAAAAAGCCAAAGACATAAAACAATCTCAGCTTCCAAACCTAAAAGCACATTTATACAAACAACTACTTACTAGCTTACGATTAACTCAGATAAATCATGATGTTAGCATAAACATTCGTGAGCAAATCGATCATGCAAAAGTTCTTTACAACAAAGGATTGTATCAGCAAAGTCTACGAATATTAGACAAAACAAAAGTATTGGCTAGAAAGAACAAGAAGAACATACTTGTTTTTGAGATCATCCAATTCGAAAAATTGATTGAATCTCAATACATTACCAAAAGTATTGAGAACAGAGCCGAAGAGATTACCCGAGAAGCAACTGAAATCAGTAAAACGATGGACGGTGTTGTCTTTTTCTCTAACATGTCGATTCGCCTTTATGGCTTATACCTTAAAGTTGGATATGTACGAAATGAGAAAGATTTATTGATGGTTCAAGAATTTTTCAATACCAACCTGCGTTCACACGACATTCAATCCTTAAGTTTCTTTGAGAAGTTGTATTTGTATCAATCTTACGTGTGGTACTATTTAATTGTGCAAGATTTTTTATTGTGCTATAAGTATGCCCAAAAATGGGTCGATTTGTTTTTAACGAATCCAGAAATGATACATATTCATACAGATTTGTACTTAAAAGGATTAAATAACGTATTGGTTGCACTGTTTTACACTAATCACGTAAGTACTTTTAAAAAGAATCTGCGCCTGCTTAGAAAGTTAGAAAAAGAAGATCAGTTCAAGCACAACTCGAACTTAAATATTCTTTTACACATGTTCCTCTACATGCATCGGATCAACCGACATTTTATGGATGGAACTTTTGACAAAGGGATTCATTTAATTCCAAAAATTGAGAATTTCTTAGAGGAAAATAAATTTGGAATGGACAACCATCGTGCATTGGTTTTCTATTACAAAATAGCTTGTTTGTATTTTGGCAATGGTCAATACAAAGAGGCAATAAAGTATTTAAATCGTATTTCGGATGTAAGAGATACAAATTTGCGTGGTGACATCCATTGTTTCGGTAGAATCCTAAACTTGATTAGTCACTACGAATTGGAAAATACAGAACTGCTAGAATATCAAATCCGTTCTACCTATCGTTTCCTTGCAAAAATGGACGATTTACAAGAAGTCCAAAAATACATTCTACGTTTCTTAAGAAAATTGAGTTCTATAAGCCCAGATCAATTAACTGATGAATTGAAAAAATCTAGAGTGGAATTACAAAAGTGGGTCAATGATCCTTTTGAAAAAAGAGCGTTTCTATATCTGGATCTCATTTCCTGGTTGGATTCAAAAATACAAAATCGGCCAGTTCAAGAAGTAATTATGGAAAAAATTGAAAAACACAAAAGATAAAGGGATCATACGATCCCTTTTCTTTTTATCTTTTATAAGCAGATAAATCCATCTTAAAATAATCTTTTGGATTTACATGTTTGCCATCTTTTTTCAACTCAAAATGCAAATGTGGTCCTGTTGATATTCCAGAAGAACCAACTTGACCAATAACATCTCCTTTTGAAATCTTTTGCCCTTCCTTTACGGCATAAGAATCCATTTGGGAGTACAAACTTGACATTCCATTTTGATGATCGACAATTATAAATCGTCCATAACCTTTACCCTTTTCAAAGTTCTCATTTACTTTTCTCACAACACCATCTAAAACAGACACAATAGGTGTTCCTTTTGGTGCAGCAACATCCATTCCCTTATGAAATTTTTTCTTTTTCGTTATGGGATGAATTCTTTCTCCGTAACCTGCTGAAATGAAGATTTTATTTCCCGGCTTTATCGGAAAAATGATATCATTTGATGGATAGTAAGCTTCAAAATTACCATCAATGGTAGGCTCTTGCATTTCTGTAAAACTAAAACTTAGCAAGCTAATTAACAGAACCGGTATTGCCAGTAATAACTTTAAATTTGCTAACTGAGATGTATGTATTTTTTTAATCATTTTTATTCTTTTTAATGTTAACGATGAATTAAAAGAACTGGTTAAAGTAAGCATCATCTGACTTTCTACGCTTTTTAAAAGTGCAGTCTGATAACTTATTTTATCAACTCCTTCTTTTAAACATTCTCTATCGGCTAAATACTCATGCATTTCGATCAGTGATCGTTTTATTAAATAAATGAAAGGATTAAACCACAACAATACTTTTAGCAACTCTATAAAAATTAAATCAAGAGAATGTACTTGTCGTGCATGTATTGATTCGTGCAAAAGAACATGATTTTGTTCCGATTGAGTAATGTTTTTGGGATTTAAAAAGATGTATCCGAAGAAAGAATACGGCGAAGAATTTTCGTTTACAGATACAACTTTAAACCCATTCCTGATTTTTATTTCATTGGCTTGTATTAAATTAACAAGATGAACTACATGTTTTGCAATTCGAAGTAAAGCAAATGAAAACCCCAAGAAGTAAATACCAATCAATAGTGATAAGAAAGAAAAGGAAGATGAGTGTTCGTCCAAGTCTGTGACTTGCACCAACTCATTGTGAAATGAATTTTCTAGCTCCCATACAAATTGATTTGTAATTGTTATCACTTCCTCATTTAAAGAATAATTCAACAAAGGAATAAACATGGCTATTAATGCTGAAAGCAAAAGATAAATTCGATTTCTGGTCGCAAAGGTATCTTGTGCTAAGAAAAATCGGTACACCAAATAAAATCCGGCCATACAGAAACTACATTCCAATAAATAAATTCCGAATTCAGCCATTTTCCTTCTTATTATGAATTTGTTCCTCAATAAGTGATTTCATTTCCTCTAAGTCTGAAAGAGATAAATCTTGTTCGCGAGCAAAAAAGGATGTGAATCCCCCAACCGAATCGTTGAAAAAACTCTTCATCATTCCCTTCATAAATTCGCGAGTGTAAGCATTTTTTGATATCAATGGATAATACTGATTTACTTTCCCAAACGTATTGTATCCAATAATTCCCTTTTTAACCAAAACCCTAACAACCGTAGAGATTGTTGTATAAGCTGGTCTTGGATGTGGAAATTCCTCGATTATATCCTTTAGGAAAGCTTTTTCAAGCTTCCATAAATATTGCATGATTTGTTCTTCCGCCTTGGTTAATTCTTTCATGGCGCTAATGTATGACTATTTTTGTAGTTATGCAACTATCTTGATAGTCATAAGCGATAAATATAAAATTTGAATACGTGTATTTCAACAGTAAACTGTCTAATAAACAAAGAGATCTATTTGTTTAATCTTAAATAACAAATCATGAGAAACGTACTAATAATATATGTCCTTATTCTTTCAAATGCTTGTGCAAGTTCATATGTATCCTATCAAAGCATAGAAAAACCGAAGGAATATTACCAGAAGATTTTTGTTGTTACACTTTTTAATGATATCCTACTAAAGGAATTTAACGAAGAAACTTACAACAACTATATCCGAGATTTTTTAAATAATATTGATGCGATGGATAGAAGAAATCTGATGGAGCATTCTCTTAAAAATACCATTGCAAATTCAAGAACAATACTTACCAACTCAAAAGATCAATTTAAAGTTAATATAGATGTTGATTACAATGATTTCATGATGACTCTAAATGAATTTGAATCAGAAGCCATTCTTGTAATAAATGAAAAAGCATATTATTATAATGTAAGCGAACGAATAAATTGCAATGGAGATATTAGAACTACAGAAAGTCCTAATGCCGAATTTCACGCTTATTTAATTGATGCAAAGAGTTTGCAGCCTGTTTGGGTAGGGAAAATTCACTCTACGGGAAGCCAATATGATTATACCGGGTCGATGTATAATAGCATGTGTAGAAAACTGAACAAAAAATTAATTAAGGAAAGATTCTTAATGCCTGCTTTAAAACAATAAAAAAAGGCGACACAAGGTCGCCTTTTTAATATATAATAGATATAATTTTCTTACATCATACCTGGCATACCACCACCCATTGGAGGCATTGCAGGAGCTGCAGCTTCTTCTTCTTTCTCTTCGATTAATACACACTCGGTTGTTAAGAACATACCAGCAATAGATGCGGCATTCTCCAGAGCAACACGAGACACTTTAGCAGGATCGATTACTCCAGCTTCAATCATGTTTTGGTACTCACCAATACGAGCATTGTATCCAAAGTCAGCTTCGCCAGCTTTAACTTTATCAACAACTACAGCTCCTTCGCCACCAGCATTAGCAACAATCTGACGCAACGGCTCTTCGATTGCACGTTTCACGATTTCGATACCTACAGTCTCATCTTCATTATCTCCTTTAAGTCCTTCCAAAGCAGCAATTGAGCGAATGTAAGCAACACCACCACCTGCAACAATACCTTCTTCAACTGCAGCGCGAGTTGCACTTAAAGCATCATCCACACGGTCTTTCTTCTCTTTCATTTCAATTTCAGAAGCAGCACCTACGTACAATACAGCAACACCACCAGCTAACTTAGCTAAACGCTCTTGAAGTTTTTCCTTATCGTAATCAGAAGTAGAATTCTCAATTAGAGTTCTAATTTGAGCAACACGTGTATCAATTACATCCTTAGATCCAATTCCATTTACAATTGTTGTGTTCTCTTTGTCAATTGTAATTTTCTCACACTGACCTAACATTTCAATTGTAGCTTGTTCAAGCTTTAGCCCTTTTTCTTCAGAAATAACAACACCACCTGTTAGAATAGCAAGGTCTTCAAGCATTTCTTTTCTTCTGTCACCAAAACCCGGAGCCTTAACAGCAGCAACTTTTAATGAACCTCTCAAACGGTTTACAACCAAAGTAGCCAATGCCTCACCTTCTACATCTTCAGCAATAATCATCAGTGGACGACCAGCTTGCGCAGCAGGCTCAAGAAGTGGCATCAACTCTTTCATCGTTGAAATCTTCTTGTCACATAACAGGATGTATGGATTCTCAATATCCGCTTCCATCTTATCACCATTCGTGATGAAATATGGAGAAATATAACCACGGTCGAACTGCATACCTTCAACTACTTTTACGTAAGTCTCCGTACCTTTTGCTTCTTCAACTGTAATAACACCTTCTTTCTTTACTTTTTCCATTGCTTCTGCAATAAGAGAACCAATTGTCTCATCATTGTTTGCAGAAATCTTAGCAACTTGCTTAATCTTATCGTAGTTGTCACCAACTTCGTTAGATTGAGATTTGATATTTGCTACAACGGCTTCAACAGCTTTGTCAATACCACGCTTCAAATCCATTGGGTTTGCACCAGCAGTTACGTTCTTTAAACCTACATTTACGATAGACTGAGCTAAAACAGTTGCAGTTGTTGTACCGTCACCGGCGTCATCAGCTGTTTTAGATGCAACTTCTTTTACCATTTGAGCACCCATATTAGCTCCCGGATCTGATAATTCGATCTCTTTTGCAACAGAAACACCATCTTTAGTAATTTGTGGTGCACCAAACTTACGATCGATTACCACATTTCTACCTTTAGGTCCTAAAGTTACTTTTACTGCATTTGCTAAAGCATCAACCCCTACTTTTAGTAGATCGCGAGCTTCTATATTGAATTTAATTTCTTTTGACATCTCTAATAATTAATGATTAAAACTAATTGGATTTAAAACTGCAATTAAGCAATGTAAAGAATATCTGCTTGCGACATCAATAGATAATCTTCATTATCAATATTCAATTCTGTACCTGCATATTTACCGTAGAAAACGGTATCACCAGCCTGTAGTTCCATAGGCTCGTCTTTCTTATCAGCACCTACCAATACAACTTTACCTTGTAATGGTTTTTCTTTTGCTGAATCAGGAATAATAATGCCACTAGCTGTTTTTTCTTCTATTGCCATTGGGACAACTAAAATTTTGCCCGCAAGAATCTTTCCTTTTAATTCTGCCATTTCTTTAAATATTTTAAGTTATTATTTTCTTTTTTAGATCCTTTCCCTTTCATATTCCATGCCAAACAAAAATCGTTGACATATTTTCAGAATTCAGATTATTTTTTGCCTTTAATTAATTTCTTTATTAAGAATAAATGATCAATTCTCCCTCTGCGAATCAATAAATGTACTGAAAAACAGAATGATATAGGTACAAAAAAAATGTCAGCATGTTATGACATACTGACATTTAATTATATCAATGATATAAAATATTTTCTTATTTCGCTGTATCCTTTTCTGTAGAAGGAGCTTCAGTTGGGAAAGCTGGAGTTTCAGGAGCAGTTTCAGTTTCCTGTAATTGCTGCTCAATTTGTGACTTTTGACCATCTAATTCTCCACGATCAATAGTTGTTACTGTTAAGATACAAAGTACTAATAAACTTCCGGCTAAAACCCAAGTTGCTTTCTCAAGAAAATCTGTAGTTTTCTTAACACCCATAATCTGGTTAGATGATGAGAAGTTAGAAGCTAATCCGCCTCCTTTTGAGTTTTGTACCAAAACGATTAAAACCATTAGTACACAAACAATAAGGATCAATACTGAAATAAAGGTAAACATACTTATCTATTTTTTTAATTTTTCTATTCTTTCCAATTGACTCGCAAAGTAAATATTTTTTTCGGGATTTTTCAACATTAATTTCTCATAAACAGATATCGCTTTATCAAAAAGCTTTTGTTTAATATAAATCTCTGCTAAAGTTTCGCTCATAAAACTATCTTTTTCCTCTAAACTGTCCAATGAAATATCTTCTTGTTTATCAACTACTTTAATATTTCTTTCAATTCGAGGATCATTCTGAATAAAATTATCAATAAGATCAATTCCTCTCTTTACTTTTTCATGTCGAGAATTTTGATCATTTTGCTGCTCTTCATCCGAAGTTTCATTAACATCAACCACATCCATCCAATCGGTAAAGGAATGATTTTCTTTTGGCTCTTTCGACTCTATTTCATCCTCATTGGATTTCTGATCCAGAGTATAAAAATTACCTCCATAACCAATATGGTATACTTCTGTTTCTGCAACAAGAATTTCAGAATCACTCTGCTCTTTCTTTTCTGTTGGTTCGGTAAGTTCTAAAATTTCTCCTTTTGCAGCTTCTACATTTTCATCAAGAGTATTTTCCGTATCTGAAACTACAGCTGTTTCATCATCCGAAAAATCGAATAATTCTTCTGATTTATCATCGTCTGAAAGAATTTGTTTTACTTCTATTGCTGCTTCAGGTTCACCATCTTTTGCTTCAGCAACAACATTTTGATCTTGTATCTCTATTTCTGCCTTCTTATCCTCCTCTAGAGGAAGATTTTCAGTTTCGGAAGTTTTTGATTGAATTTTGATTTGATCCTGAAGCAACAGAAATAATTGTCTGCGGTCTGGAATAAATAAGGCTGAATTTCTCAATTCCTCCTTAAAACGAATGCTCTGGTTATCATGTAAGTTTTTTAACAAGAGAAGATGAGCCGTCTGAAAATAGGGATATTGGTCAATCAGATTTTTTAATTCCCGATGACTATTTCGATCCATATTCCCCGAATTCTTTATCCAATCTTGTAATAAACTTTGATCCATATTCTTACCAGTTTACAACCGCTGCATTATAAATATCATCAATAATTTGTTCTAATATCTCTTCAACCAAAGAATCTTCCACATCACTTAATTGCTGAGTACTGTCAAAATCTGCGAAAGCTGAAAAACTCTTATCGAAATCATTGTCAGGCTCTTTCTCATTTGTGAAACGAACTTTAATCGTAATCGTTAAACGGTTGGTAGCAGAAATATCATTTGCTGTAACATCTAAAGCTCTTGTTTGATAACCTGTAATTTCACCATCAAAATTCAAGTGTCCATCTGCATCAACAATCTCATTTAATGTAGTTTGCCCTCTAAATTTCTCTTTTAAATCCTCGGTAAACTTATTGCTCAAATTCGGATTCACCAAGGGTGCCCTATTTGGAAAAAATTGCACTGAAAATGACTCTACCTCAGGAGATAAAGAACCTCCACTAAAATTGTAACCAACTTTAGTAAGTCCACAAGCACTCACGAAAATGCTAATAATTAAGCTTAAAAAAACGGTTTTTATCTTGTTCATATAATGAAAAATAAAAATAACAATAATTTGTAAATATTTAGTTGATATCGTACTCTTTGATTTTACGATACAAAGTACGTTCTGAGATTCCTAAATCCAAAGCAGCATATTTTCTTTTTCCATTATGCTTATCCAAGGCTTTTTTAATCAATTCAACCTCTTTATCTTCCAATGATAAAGATTCCTCAACAAAAACCTCTGTATCCTGAATTACTGAATCATTTGGTGTAGGAATATTAGTTGCAGGCTGACTTTGTCCTTGATGCTGCAATATGTCAAACTCCTGATCTTCATACAGTTTACGAATCAGTACTGCATTATCTTTTTGCAAGCTAGATGAATCACCATCCTTTTGCATCAAATCGAAAACCAATTTTTTAAGATCCGTCATGTCTTTCTTCATGTCGAAAAGCACTTGATATAAAATTTCTCTTTCCGATGAAAATGTTTTATCCTTACTAGAGCTATCGGTATAAAGAGCTGGTAACATTTGTTCATCATTCCGAGGCAAATACGGCTGTAAATTTTCAGCTCCAATTTGTCTTTCTTTCTCTATAATAGAGATTTGCTCTGTAATATTTTTCAACTGACGAATGTTTCCTGGCCAACGATAAGCACTTAAAATTTGCTGTGCACCCTCGTTCAATCTTAAAGCAGGCATACGATATTTCTCTGCAAAATCCTGAGCAAATTTTCGGAATAACAAATAGATATCTTCACGACGCTTACGTAGTGCAGGCATGACGATAGGTACCGTATTTAATCTGTAAAATAAGTCCTCTCTAAACTTCCCTTCTTTTACAGCTTGAGGAATATTGATATTTGTAGCTGCAACAACTCTAACATTTGTTTTGAGAACTTTAGATGATCCTACTTTCATAAATTCACCTGTTTCCAAAACACGTAGCAATCTTACTTGAGTCGACAGAGGTAACTCCCCTATCTCATCAAGAAAAATAGTTCCATTATTAGCCACTTCGAAATACCCTTTACGATCGGACAAAGCTCCTGTAAACGCGCCTTTTTCATGACCAAAAAGCTCAGAATCAATCGTTCCTTCCGGAATGGCTCCACAATTCACCGGTATGTATGGGGCATGCTTACGGGCACTAAATTGATGTATAATTTGTGGAAAAACCTCTTTCCCCGTACCACTTTCTCCGGTAATCAGCACAGATAAATCTGTTGGTGACACCTGCACAGCAATATCTATTGCTCGGGTTAGGGCATAAGTATTCCCAATTATTCCAAATCGTAATTTTATTTGTTGTACATCCATCAAAAACCTGATTTTGATTATTACGAGAGTAAAAAACATGAAATTTTTTCATGCTACCTGACAAAATTACTACTTTTTCAATTTAGTAAGCAATTCTACTTCATTATTATCATTAAAGATTGTTAATTTCCCGTATCTTTTTTCAGTCCCTCACGTAATAAAATAGGTAATTTCATTTCTTATAAACTTTCTCGCTCATGGCAATTAACCTGAAGAATCTTAAAGAATCCAATGAATTTTTAAACATTCTATTTGATAATATTACTTCTGCTTTATTTATTTTAGATACAAATGCTCGAGTAGAAAGTATAAATGAATCTTTCTCAATTTTATTCCAAAAACGAGAAGAAAAAATTCTTGGAGATTTATGCGGTAATGCTTTGGGCTGCAAATTCGCAATTGAAGAAAAGGCCTTATGCGGGGAAACGTCTCATTGTAAAAATTGTAAACTACGAAACGATATATTAGCGAATATGTCGCAAAAAGTACCTACCAATAATCGTAAGCTAACTAGAGATTTTTATGCTGACGATACAACAAAAGACACCAAACATTTTCTTTACTCAACAAGACACATTCAATATAACGAGAAGGAATATATACTTGTAATTGTTGATGATCATACAGAATTGGAAAAACAAAAAGCAAAACTGGAAGAACAAAATGATTCTCTTAAAAGTTTAAACGAGCAAAAATCTAAATTTTTAGGAATTGCAGCTCACGATTTAAGAAATCCAATTGGTGCTATCAATTCTTTTTCTGAGTTATTAATTGATTCCTTTGATGAGTTTTCAAAAGAAGATAAAACTGAATTTTTAAATCTAATTAAAGACAGTAGCCAATTCTCACTGCAATTACTCAATGAATTACTTGATATTTCTAAAATTGAATTGGGAAAACTTGAACTTAATAAAGAAAAGATTAACATTGAGAATATCGTAATCAATACAATTAAAATCAATAAAATTTTTGCAAAAAAGAAGAAGATCCAAATTGACTTTAACTCCAAAATAAAGAATCCTTCTATAAAAATTGATAAAAGTAAAATAGAACAAGTATTGCATAACTTACTCAGTAATGCAATAAAATACTCAAATCCTGAAACAAGGGTATCCGTGAGTATAATCGAAACAAATGCTTTTTTACAAATTTCAGTAACCGATCAGGGAGTTGGTATTCCAGAAGAAGAAGTTAAAAATTTGTTTACTGAATTTGGAACCACAAGTGCGAAAACTACAGCCAACGAAAGTAGTACAGGATTGGGCTTAGCTATTGCGAAAAATATAGTTGTAGGTCATGGTGGGGAAATAATGGCAAATAGTAAATTAGGTGAAGGTTCTGAATTTTTGTTTACTTTGCCACTTAATTAATTACTGCAAAATAAATCACGAATGAAATTCTTAGGAATTATTCCCGCAAGGTATGCCTCTACACGTTTCCCAGGCAAACCTCTTGCCGATATTAGTGGCAAACCAATGATCCAGAAAGTTTACGAACAAGCTTCCAAAGCACTCGAGCAAGTTTGGGTGGCTACCGATGACTTTCGAATTGAGGAGTGTGTTAAAAGCTTCGGAGGAAAAGTAATCATGACTTCGCCTGATCACCAAAGTGGAACGGATCGAATCGCAGAAGCTGCATTAAAAATCACAGAAAAGCTAAATTCACAATTTGATGTGGTAATTAACATTCAAGGAGATGAGCCATTTATTCAACCAGAACAAATCAGCTCCTTAAAAAACTGTTTTTCTTGCCCTTCGACAGAAATCGCAACCCTTATTAAAAAAATATCCAATTCTGATGAAATTTCGGATGCGAACAAGGTGAAGGTTGTTGTCAATAAAGATCAGAGAGCTTTATACTTCAGCCGATCACCAATTCCATTTGTACGTGGCGAAGAGAAGGAAAATTGGATAAACAAACAAAGCTTTTTCAAGCATATTGGGATGTACGCCTATCGTTACAAAGCCCTTATGGAAGTAACAAAACTAGAACAAAGCCCTTTAGAATTATCTGAATCTTTAGAACAATTGAGATGGTTAGAAAATGGCTACATCATTCAAACCGACACGACAAAACACGAATCAATTGGTATTGATACACCAGAAGATTTGGAGCGTGTAAAACAAATGGGGCTATTGTAGTCCCTTTTTTTATCCTTTAACTTTTCTTTAAGGATTATTAGGGCAGCTTTAACCCGATAAATTGCTTGTGCTTTGTAAATTTGAATTGTATCTTCAAATAGCAATTCATTAATTTACAATGAGCAAAAAACTAATAAGCACATTAATTATTTTAATGTCCATTTCTCTTTTAGGGATAATTGGTGTTCAAATCCTATGGATAAAAAATGCAATCCATATTCAAGAAAAAACTTTTGATTCCAATATCAATAAGGCATTACATCAGGTTGTACAAAACCTTGAGAAAAAAGAAAACGTTTTTCTTATAGGAAAAGGTCTTCATTCTGTTAGTAACACACATCCATCCAATATTGAAATTCATGCAATTCGAGATTTCATTGATGAGAAAGAGCATGGTAGCAAACATCATATCAAAATTAAAACCACACAAAAACTAGAAAATAAGAATGCAGGTGATACTCAAATAATCGTTTCTGCAAATAGCAGCTCAAATAAATCGATTAACTTCTGGCACTCCAATAATCAATCTGACTCTCTAATGGATATTGATATTCATGTAACAAGCATGGATACAATAATTAGAATAGAAAATAAAGAAAGGCAAATCGAAAATATTGTCGAAAAAGTAGTCTATGAGTTTAAATCAAAAGATATTACAATTATAGATCGTGTTAGCCAGGAAGATTTACCTACTGAAATTGAAACAAGTTTAATAAATTTTGATATTTCTTCTCCATTTAATTATGCAATAATAGACGGAGACTCAAAACAAATCCTTGTTTCATCGGACTCTACACTTAATAAAACCTTACTTAATTCTCCTCACAGCATAACTCTTTTCCCAAATGATATTTTCCTATCTAATAGTCAGTTATCCTTAAATTTCCCTGATCGTTTTACACTCATTTATGAATCTATATTCTCCTTACTAATTCTATCTGCAATATTCACCTTATTCATAATTTTCACTTTTATAAATGCTATTTCCTTCATTCTAAAACAAAAACGAATCAGTGATATAAAATCCGATTTCATTAATAACATTACGCACGAATTTAAAACACCTATCGCCACTATAGCTCTAGCATCAGATTCAATAAATAATGCTAAAGTTATCGGTCAACCAGATAAAATTCGATATTTTACATCTATCATTAAGGACGAAAATTTCCGAATGAATAAACAAGTCGAAAATATTCTTCAATTATCCCTATTCGGAAAACACGAACTAAATATCAATCCTCAGACCAACCATCTTAATGAAATCCTTCAAAAAGCAGCCGAGCATATTCAACTCCAAATCGACGAAAAAGGAGGATCACTCATTATCAAATTAGAGGCTGTTAATGATATATGCGATGTTGATGAAGTTCATTTTTTAAATGCAATATTTAATTTGCTTGACAATTCAATAAAATACTCTCTTGCAGAACCACAAATTGAAATAGGAACAAGAGGAATTGATAATAAAATACAAATTTGGATTAAGGATTCAGGAATTGGTATGAGTACTGACACCAGAAAAAAAGCGTTCAAAAAATTCTTTCGGGCCGAAACAGGTAATATCCACAATGTAAAAGGTTTTGGCTTAGGACTTAGTTACGTAAAACTAATTGTAGATAAACACAATGGAAATATCGAAGTTACAAGCAAACAAAACGAAGGAACCATGGTTACCATCTCACTACCATTAAAAGTATAATATGAAAGAAGATCTTAAAATATTACTCGTAGAAGATGAGCCTAATTTCGGAGCCGTTCTAAAAAACTATCTTGAAATTTCTGATTTTAATGTTGACTTATGCAAAAATGGAAAAGATGGTTTATCCTCCTTTCTAACTTCAAAATACAAGCTTTGCATTTTAGATGTTATGATGCCAGAAATGGATGGTTTTACCCTCGCTAAAAAAATTAAAGCAATCGACCCTAACATTCCTATTATCTTTCTTACTGCAAAAACATTGAAAGAAGATATTATTCAAGGTTATCAATTAGGAGCTGATGATTACATTACCAAACCTTTTGATTCTGAACTATTAATTTATAAGATTAAAGCAATTCTCTCCCGCAACAATAATGTTGCTAAGGAACCAATAGATGAAAAATATACAATTGGTAAATTCACTTTTGATCCACTATTACGAACTCTACGAGATGAGATTCAAGAACAAAAATTATCACCTAAAGAATCAGAATTACTTTGCTTATTAAGTCAAAACCTAAATCATATATTACCAAGAGAAAAAGCCTTACAAGAGATTTGGGGCGATGATAACTTCTATACTACACGAAGTATGGATGTGTACATTACTAAGCTCAGAAAGTATTTAAAGTCTGATCCCAGCATTATAATAGAGAACATTCATGGTAGTGGTTTTCGTCTGCTACAGATCAATACTCCGTTCGACTCTCCAAAGTAAATAATTCCTTTAAAAATAGTTCGGTGCTCATTCCAACACCAA
>NZ_JAKJSC010000009.1 GCF_029029525.1 Labilibaculum sp. DW002
AGGAAGTGTGATCGATGTGCTGTTAGCTGGAATCGTAACTGTTGTTCCAAGTGCCGCATAATCGGTTCCCTCTGTTGCTAAACCGCTTACTGCAAATGTGATTTCTGTATCTACACTTACTGCATTAGTTAAGGTCAACGTAAACAGACCATCAGTTCCCGGCTCACTTGCCTGAGTCGTAGCTGCTATGCTTACCTCTGAACTATCGTCATCATTAATTACTCCTGTTGCATTACCATCAAATATTGTTATTTGTTGTGAATTTTCATTGCTAATCGCAATAGCCACTGTGAAATTCTCTGTTGATTCCACAGTCTGATCCCCAATTATCACAATAGGAATGTTCACACTTGTGGAACCTGCAGTAATTGTATAAAGTTGATTCGTCTGAGCTGTAAAATCTGTTCCATCAGCACTTGAATTAGCAGTGGTAAAGCTGATCACAACATCTTCTTGAGCCGTTCCATTCATGGTAGCTACAAAGTTGTGAGAAGCATCTGCGTCAGTTTCACTAACTACGATATCCGCAATACTTATTGTGTGTGCATCATCATCATTAATGGTTGCTGTTGCACCGCCAGTTCCAATTGCTACCTGCTGTGCATTGGCATCACTAATGGTAATTGCAGCAGTAAAGATTTCCTGAGCTTCTGCGATATCATCTCCCAATACCGTTACTGGAATGTTCACACTTGTTGCTCCCGCTAAAATGGTATAAAGCTGACTTGTCTGTGCTGTAAAGTCTGTTCCATCAGCACTTGAATTAGCAGTGGTAAAGCTGATCACAACATCTTCTTGAGCCGTTCCATTCATGGTAGCTACAAAGTTGTGAGCATCATCAGAATCAGTTTCACTAACAGTGATATTTGCAATACTTATTGTGTAAGCATCATTATCAGTAATCGTACCTAAACCTTGAGATTTAGAAATAGAAACTCCTGATTGTCCATTAACAATTAGGTTCATTAAGTTGATATTATACTCTTCTTCTGGTTCTGCAATTGCATTTTCAATTATATCAACTACGATCGTTTGAGCAGTGCTATTTGCATCACCAAAAGTAAATGTAGTTGTTGATATAGCTGTATAGTCAGAAGGCTCAACTGCTGTTGAATTCGCCGTAGCAAAATCTACAGTATACGCATTCTGAACCGTACCTGTTTGTGTAACAGTAAATGTTGCAGTTCCAGCTGATTCGTTCACACTAATATCATCAATTGCCAATGTAGCAACATCATTATCTGTAATTGTACCAGTTGCATCTGAACTAGCTCCACCACCTATTAGTGAAACATCTTGACTGTTATTTACTAAGTTGCTAAGTCTACCAATTATCGTTTCTAATGGTTCAACAACATCATCGTTATCAATAGTAACAGTAACAGTTTGGCTATTAGCATTTGCAGCTCCAAAATTAAGGGTTGTAGTGCTCACAGCCGTATAATCTGATCCTGCAATTGCTGTACCATCTGCAGTTTCAAAATCTACTGAAATAGCATTTTGAACTGAACGATTTAAAGCAATCGTGAAATCGGCTGTTCCCGTAGCTTCATCTACTGTGAACCCAGTGATGGATACAATTGCTGCATCATTATCATTGATCGTTCCAGTAGCAGTATCTGTTCCTATCGTAATCTGCTGACCATTCTTATTAACAATCGCAATCTTACCTGTGAAAGCTTCTTGTGGTTCATTTATTAAATCACCAATCACAACCACTGGAATATTAACACTTAAGTTTCCAGGTTGAATAGTGTATTCAACTACTGATTGAGCAGTAAAGTCACTACCGGCAATTGCCGTACCTTCTGTTGTTGTAAAACTAATCACAACAGGATACTGAGCAATGATATCCATGCTAGCAACAAAATTATACGATACATTAGCATCTGCTTCTGAATTCGTAAATCCGGCAAGATTAATTGCTGTCACCTCATCATCATCAGTAATTGTACCCAATCCCTGTGAATCACCTCCAGTAAATGAAGAGCTTCCTGTACAAATAATATTACTCAAATCAACATCATATGTTTCTGTTGATTCTGCAATAGCGTTATCAATAATTGGAATCGTGATCGTTTCTGTTGCTCCATTCAAAGATCCAGCAGCAAAAGTCACTGTATTTGTAACAGTAGTATAATCACTTGGTGCGTGAGCTGTTCCATCATTTGTTGTAAAATCAACAGTTAATGCATCCTGAATATTACCAGTTAATGTTACGGTAAATACAGCACCACCAGCACCTACATTTTCTGCAACCTCAACATCATTTATTGCAATGCTTGCCGCCTCATTATCGGTAATCGTTCCAACCGCAGTTCCATCTGAAATTGTAGCTAAACCACCAGTTATTCCACTTAATGTAACCGTGTATGTTTCTGTTGGTTCAACAAAATTATCATCAGTTATAGCAACAGTGAAAGACTTAGTCGTTCCACTTACCGAACCTGCAGGGAAAGTTAAAGTTCCAGAAGATAAAGTATAATCAAAACCATCTAGAGCACTTGCATTATCACTAGTCGTATAATTTACAGAAAACTCATCCTGAATATTTCCAGTTAAAGTTACTGTAAACACTGCTTCTCCAGCTGCTACATTTTCTGCAACACTAACATCCGCAATAGCAATGCTCGCTGCGTCATTATCATTAATTGTGTAAACAGCATTTGCATCTGCAATGGTTACCTGTTGATTATTATCAGTCGTTAAAGAAATTGCTCCATTAAATACTTCTTGTGGTTCTAAAATTGCATCACCTAAAACATTAATAGGAATATTAACTGATTTACTACCTGCTGGAATTGTAACAACAGTATTTACTTGTCCAGTATAATCTGAAGTAGTTATTGCTGTTCCATCTGAAGTGTTAAATTCTAATACAACATCCTTTTCAGCTGCAATATTTGTACTAACAACATAATTTACTGATTGCGTTCCATTTGTTTCTGCAACTACTTTATCAATTAACGAAACTTCCATTTCATCATTATCATTGATCGTACTTGTTGCACTTGCAGTAGTTATTACTACTTGCTGCCCATTTATACCACTCAATGAAATTGTTCCATCAAATTTTTCTTGAGGTTCTGCAATGATATCTCCTAATATTGTTGTTGGAATATTAGTATTATCTGTCGAACCAGAAATCAATGTAACCGCCGTGTTTGTTTGAGCAGTAAAATCGCTTGCATTCTTCGCTGAATCTTCTGTTGTTGAGAACAACAAACCAATTGGCGATTGTGAAGCAATATCTCTACTCACATAGAAATTTTGAACCTGAGAACCATCTGTTTCAGTAACGGTAAATCCATTTAAAACTAGATTTACAATATCATTATCTGTAATTGTACCTGTTCCGAGAGCATCCGAAATTCCAACTCCTGTTTGGCTATAGGTATTTAGATCTGTAAGGTTAATTGAATATGTTTCTGTTGCTTCCGCAATATTATTCTCAATAATATCAACAGTAAAAGTCTGCACGTTACTATTCAAGCCACCAAATGTTAATTCAGTTGCTGCAATAGCAGTATAATCACTTATTGACTCTGCCGTAGCATCTGCTGTTGAATAATTTAATGTAAAATCATTTTGAACAGTACCAGTTAATGTTACCGTAAATGTTGCCGTCCCTGCTGATTCTGCAACACTCACATCATCGATCTTAATGCTTGCAAGATCAGTATCAGTAATTGTTCCTATTGCCTGTGTAGAAGCACCTCCACCAAAGAAAGTTACTGCTTGATTTTTTGCATCTATCTTATTGCTAATTGTTCCGTACAAATATTCTGTTGGCTCAACTACATCGCCATTAAGAATAGTCACAGTTACAGTCTGTGTTAAGGCATTAGCACCTCCAAAATTAAGAGCAGTAACACCTGTTTTTGTAACAGCCGTATAATCCGATCCTGTTAATGCTGTATTATCAGATGTTGCAAAATCGATCGTAAATACATCCTGAACAGCTTTGCTCATCGTAATCGTGAAGTCTGCTGTTCCTGCAGATTCATTCACTGTAAATCCTGCTATTGAAATTACAGCAGCATCGTCATTAGTAATTGTTCCTGTACCAACGCCTTCTGTTGCAGAAATGCTAATTGAAGAATCAACATTACCATCAACTAAAGCATTACTTAAGTTGATTAAGAAGCTTTCATCCAATTCAATAACTTCATCCCCATTAATATCGATACTTATTGTTTGTACTTCACCAGAAGTACCAACGAATGTAAGCATACCTGATTTTGCATCATAATCGCTGTTTGCTATAGTTGCAGTATTATCTGCTGTTGCATAATCAACCGTTACACCTAATTCAACAGGATTACTTAAAGTAACATCAAACACCAATTGTTTCACTCCTGAGTCTCCTTCAGAAATAGTAGGATCCGAAATTGTTAACTCTGAAGTATCATCATTTTCAATTGTTCCAGTACCAATCTTATTTGCATTATCGATGGTAACATTTCGACCAAGAGCATTTACAGAACTCAAAACAAGTTCGAAAGTCTCATCAGGTTCAAGAGCCAGATCTCCATTAACTTCAATTGTTATGGTTTGAGTTTCATTCAAAACTCCACCTGTAAATGCAACAGGACCTCCATTACCAGTATAATCACTTGGAGCCTTAGCACTTCCATTTTGAGAATAATATGATACTGAATATCCACCAACTACCTCGGCACCTGAATGAGTCACCGTAAATACGAAGTTGGTAGTTCCAGAATTCGTTTCACTTTGAGAAACATTATTAATAGAAAGCAATGCTGCATCATTATCTGTATTGGTAACAGAAACATTATCTGGATCATCTACTTTTGCAAGATCTTTATAAATAAGATCGGTTGTATTTATTCTATCAGTAGTTAAATTAATAGAATAAGTTATATCACCATCTACTAGAATATCTTCAACACTTGTTACTGTTACTGTTTGTGCTATATTCCAATTTGTATGATCAAAAGTTAAACTTGCCTTATCAATTGTTCCTTCGCTAGTATCACCACTTGCCAAATCAACAATTACATTGTAATCAGTTGCATCAGTAGCTGGTTTACTTGTTAGTACAACTGTAAAAGTAGCTGTACTTGTAGCAGTTTCACTTGTAGATAATGTGAGAGGTGTTACAACAAAGCCTGCTGTATCATCATCAACATTATTCAAACTTACATCATCAACTACCAAATTACTATACTTTGGATCGGTTGAAGAAGTATTTTCAGTAATGATCGAATAATCAATGTTTCCATCATCAATATCATCATCTACTCCATTGATGGTTACCGTTTGAGCTGTATCCCAATCTGCAGGAGTAAAAGTTAAAGTTGTAGATCCTGATATGCTTCCTTCCGTTGTATCATTACTTGAAAGATCTATTGTTACATTTTGCGTTGGTTCTGTATTCAAAACAACATCAAATGAACCAGTACTAGCATCTTCACCAGTAATCGCATCGTTTACAGTTACTGTAACTCCAGCAGTATCATTATCCTGATTAACCGCATCAACAAGAGTCCCAACAGCATCTTCGAATCCAGAATTATCATCTGTTAACCCTTTGTTTACTGTCAAGTTAATGTCATAATCGATATCTCCATCGTCAACATCATCATTAACTCCAGTTACTGTTACCGTTTGAGCTACGCTCCAGTTTCCAGCATTGAAAGTTAATTGAGCCTTATCAACAGATCCTTCACCTAAATCATCACTTACAACATCAAGAACTACTGTTCCTGTTGGTGCTGATTTTAATTTAACTGTAAATGAATCTGTATCTAAATCCTCAGTTGTTATAATGTTTGCTTTGCTTAATACAATTGCCCCACTACCTGCATTTACGGTTATTGTAAACGCACATGTTCCAGTATTACCAGTAGCATCATAAACGGTATAAGTTATTGTAGTTGTACCAATATTGTATGAGTTGTTATTAAGTGGATTCGTAGTTCCGCTTACCGGACTTAGATCTGAACCAGTTCCTGTAGTTGCACCTGTCATTACCCAATCGAACTGAGTAACGGCACAATTATCAGTATATGTAGAAGCTGGAACATCATTAATTGAAACGCTCGTATCTCCATCTTCGCTTACTAATTTTGAAATATTTGAAGGACAAGAATCAAATACAGGATCTTGATCATCACTTACAACTATATCAAAAGAAGTCACTCTGTCATTATTTCCATGATTATCAGAAGCTGTCCATGTTACTGTAGTTGTTCCTTTATTAAATACAACTCCATTTAAAGTACTTCCTGTTCCTGAAGTAGCTCCAGATAAACTATAAGTCATTGACGTTACTGTTCCACAATTGTCAGTAGGATTCCAAGTGTCATCCGCATGAGCGTAAGAACATAAATTGTTGTCGGCAACTACATTTCTATCCGTAAGATCATCGACAGTTGGACCTTCGTCATCAACAATTGTAAGAGTAGATGAGCAAGTTGTTGTGTTTCCAGCAGCATCCGTCACCTTTAACCAAGCTGTTTGACTTGCAGGATCGGAACAATTATAAGTTACTAAATCACCATATCCAGACGCTTCTAGTTTCGAAATCTTGATTGAGAAAGAACAGTTATCACTTGAACCATTATCAATTTGTGATGCAGAAACAGCCGCTAAACCTTGACGATTTAAGGATACTGTCAAATCCTGACATATTGCCACTGGATCAATAATATCCTGAACTGTTACAGTAGCACTACATGTTGAAGTGTTACCATTATTATCAGTTACAGTTAGTACAACCGTATTTGCACCTAAATCAGCACAATCAAAACTTGTAATATCAAGAGATAAACTTGCAATACCACAAGCATCTGAAGATCCATTGTCAATATCGGTAGTTGAAATACTTGCATTACCTGTAGCATCCAATTGAATTGTTACATCCTGGCACAGAGCAACAGGATCAACATTATCCTGAACCGTTACAGTTGAAGTACAAGTAGATACATTTGCATTGTTATCGGTAACTGTTAAAGTAACAGTATTTGCACCAATGTTAGCACAAGTAAAACTAGATACATCAAGAGTTCGACTAGCAATACCACAGGCATCATTCGATCCATTATCAATATCACCTGCAACTATTGTAGCATTACCTGATGCATCAAGTTGAACAGTAATGTCTTTGCAAATTGCATTAGGATCAATATTATCTTGAACAGTAACTTGAGCAACACAATCATCTGTATTTCCAAATGCATCTGTTACCGTTAAGGTAACTGGAACGGTAGAACCTATATCTGTGCAATCAAAAGAATTTGGCACAACTATTTTACTTGTTATACCACAATTATCTGTAGATAAATTATCAATATCATCACCCGTGATAGTGGCATTTCCACTAGCATCTAACTGAACGATAATATTTTGACAATTTGCAACTGGTGCAATATTGTCTTCAACCGTTACTGTTGATGTACAAGTTTCTATATTTCCACTTTCATCTGTTACTGTTAAAGTTACCGTTTGGTCCCCTAAATCAGAACATGTAAAATCTGTTATATCTAAAGATAAGTTTGGAGATGCATCACATGCATCGTTTGAACCATTGTCTACCTGAACTGCAGTAACGCTAGCATTTCCACTAGCATCTAATTGAATTGTTACATCCTGACAAATAGCATTAGGCTTTTGAACATCGGTTACATTAACAGTAAATGAACATTGCGAAATATTGTTAGAAGCATCTACAGCTATCCAAACAACTGTTGTTATTCCTTTATTAAATGTTTGTCCGTTAAGATTAGTTTGAGCAAGTGGTTCATCTGTTGCTCCTGTTAACTTATAAGTTAAAATTGAAACTGTCCCACAAGCATCTGTTGATGTAGCATTCCAAGTATCATCTGTATGAGTGTAAGTACAAACGTCTGTATCGGTATTTACTGATTGATCTCCAATACAAGAAACAACTGGGTTAACATTATCTTCTACTGTAACAGTTGCACTGCATGTTGCTGTATTTCCATTGTTATCGATTACCGTTAAAATAACTGTATTATCACCTTTATTGCTACAATCAAAACTTGTTTTATCTAAACTCAAACTAGCGATACCACATGCATCATTTGAACCATTATCCACTTGATTTGCTGTAATTGCTACCAATCCATCAGAATCTAATTGAACAATAATATCCTGACAAATAGCTATAGGATTTGTGTTATCAACAACCGTTATTGTGGTTTCACATTCATCAAAATTTCCTTGAGGATCAGTAACTTTTAGTGTTACTGCATTTGAACCTATATTAGTACAGTCAAATACGCTTGGCGTAACTGTTTTTGTTAGATTACAGTTATCTGTTGAACCTAAAGAAATTGCATCAACATTATCAGAAGTAAGCGTGTAATTTCCAGTAGCATCTAGAGTAATCGTTAAAGGACTACACACTGCTGATGGTGCATTATTATCTTCCACTGTTACTGTTGCGTCGCAAGTTGAAGCATTACCATTAATATCAGTAACCGTAACCACTACCGTGTTTGCCCCTACATCTGAACAATCAAAAGTAGTTTGAGCAGCACTTACACTTTGTATACCACATGCATCTGTTGAACCACCATCTAATTGACTTGACAAAATACTTGCTTGACCAAGTACATCAAGTTGAATCGTTATGTTATTACAGATAGCATTTGGTGGTGTTGCATCTTCTAATAATACAACTGCAGTATTACATGTTGAAATGTTACCAAAAATATCAGTAACCGTTAATACAACACTATTATTACCAACATCATTACATGAGAAACTATTAGGAGAAACTTGCATTGAAGCAATTCCGGACGGATCAGAAGATCCACTACCAATAGCATTGATATCATCTGTATCTAAAGAATAGTTACCAGAAGCATCTAATTGTACTGTTATATTATTACAGGTAATTGAAGGAGCTTCCTCATCATTAACAGTTACAAGGTATCTACCTGTATTCGTGTTTCCATGAACATCGGTTGCAGTCCACACAATTTCTGTAATTCCTACTGGAATTTGAGCTCCAACTATTGTCGTATTAATATCAGTTCCTACCTCTGAATCAGAACCAATTTTATAAGTAATCTTAGCAACATCACAATTATCGGTAACAACTGGATTCCAATTATCTCCTGAAACAACAGTATAATAAGCTTCTCCAGAATCAGTTGTTCTCGTTTGATTGGCCACTGTTGTTACAGTCGGAGCCTCAACATCTGATATGGTAAAAACAGTTGTACATGTAGCACTAATGTTATTACTTGTATCATATAATCTCCAAGTTATCGTAGTAGTTGGTGTTGCAACAATACCTACTGGAATTTGCACACCAGCTAAAGTTGTCGTTAGATCAGTTCCTATTTCAGCACCGGATCCTATTTGATAAGTTAGTTTTTGCAATCCATTATTATCTGTAAATCCATAAGGATCAAATTCTGCTCCTGGCACTTCAAATGAGCAAGCGCCAATGTCAGCATTTTTAGCAACTGTTTCACTTGGACAATTCGTAATTGTAGGATTTTCATTATCCGTCACAATTATTTGAATTGAACAATTAACTGAATTTCCAGCCTCATCTGTCGCAGTCCAAACAACATCTGTTGTTCCAACAGGGAAATGTGCTTCTTTTAAGGTATTACTATTGTTAAAATCATTTGTTATGCTTGCACTACAGTTATCAGAAAATGTAGGATCAAATTCTGTCCCTGGAGTTAAGTAGTACGATTTAGTTGCTGTGGTATTTCTTGAAAAAGGAGAACCTGATGGACAAGAAATTACTGGATCTTCGGTATCACTTACCGTTACTGTAAATGTATGAGTTAATTGATTGCCAACTCCATCAACAGCTATATAAGTTACTTCAGTATCCCCAACTGGGAATATAGAACCAGAAGTTGCATCTGCAGGACTAACGGTTACCGTTACAGCAGGATCTGTGGTTCCGTAATCAATAAATACAGGAGGAGTGTAATTTACCACGGCTTGACATGTCGTCACATCATTTCCAGTACTCGTATTTAAAGCTGCAGTAAGTAATACAGGTGGTTCATTATCAACAACCGTTACATAGAACTGAGCTTCGCTTCTGTTCCCACTATCATCTTCGGCATACCAAGTTATGGTATTTTCTCCGATAGCTAATTGACGTCCATCAAGTGAAGCAATATTAAATTCATTAACCAATTTGGTCACGATACCACAATTATCAAAGGCAGTTACCTCATCAAATTCGTCTCCCTGAACAGTATAATAATTTTTATTTAAATCGGTACTCTTTACCTGATTTCCAAGAACAACAATTATCGGTGCTTCTTTATCTTTTATGGTAAGCGTAAATGTACATGCGGAAGTATTCCCCATTGCATCTGTAACTGTCCAAGTGATATCTGTTTCTCCAGTTGCACCGGCACCAGAACCTCTAGGGATTTCAACTCCCGATAATGTATTCACACCAGTTCTTGGCAAACCTGTTACTGCATCAGTAAAGCTCCACTCTACAGAATTTACACTACAATTATCATCAAAACTAACTGGGTCAAATTCATTTCCTAGGACTAAGTACGAACAAGTTCCGTCATCTGCATCTCTTTCTTGATCTGCAATGCATGCAATTGTTGGGTCTATATCAGTCACAACAACATCGAAAACACATGTTGATATATTATCATTATTATCTGTAGCAGTATAAGTTACCGTAGTAGTTCCAACATTAAACAAACTACCAGGAGCATGGGTTGATGCAAAACTCTTCATTCCACTACAATCATCGGTTGCAATTAAAGCAGGCCAGTCAACTACAGCTTGACAATTACTTCCAGAAGCTTGAAGTGTGATTGTAGAAGGACAATTTGTAATTACAGGACCTTCATTATCCGTAACCGTTACTTTCTGAACATATACTGTTTTGTTACCAACCTCATCAGAAATTTCCCATCTTACATTAGTGGTTCCAATTAAAAATGGACTAGGAGCATCATTTGTTATCACTAAATCTCCTTGGTTTGTACAATTATCTGTAGCTACTGGATTTGTCAATGTGGTTGTCTTGACACATGTACCTGCATCTACAAATAAATTTAAATCTGCAGGTAACGGTAAAATTACTGGTGCTACCTCATCTGTAACAACAACTTGATGGCTGCATGTACTGCTGTAGGTATTTCCTCCTATTACTTGAGTTCCAGTCCAAACTACTGTAGTTGAACCTTTAGGAAAAACAGCTCCATCTAAAGTTGTATTACTAGGAGCGTAAGGTTGAACTCCTGAATCAGCTGTCTGAATATTATGTACTAAGGTACGACCTATTATAATTGATAAGTTAGTAATAGCTGCATCATAACTTCCTCCAACATGAGTATAGGTACATGCATCACTTGCTGTTGATTCATAAAGTGTATTTGGACAATCCATTAATGGATCGAAAGAATCAACAATCGTAATGTTAACGGTACAGTTATCTGTATTTCCACCTTGATCAGTTGCGGTCCAAATTACTGCATGATCACCAATTGTAAAGCGAGTTCCATTTAAAGAACTTGAATTTGTTTTATCATTCTGATAAGATGCAAGAGTACAGTTATCTGCTACATCTGGCTTAAATTCACTTCCAACTGAAGTATAATAATCTACATACAAATTATTAAATTCTCTATAATAGGTATCGCTAGGACAATCAATTACTGGAGAAATATTATCATTTACGGTTACTTTTTGTGTGTGATATACATGATTACCTCTTGTGTCTCTAGCGGTCCAATAAACATTAGTTGTTCCAATATCAAAAGTTGTTCCTGTTGGTGTCCTCCAAGATGTAATTTCTGAAGGATCATCACAATTATCGGTAGCTGTTGGTACACCTAAAACGACATTTGTTGCAGTACAAGAACCCGCATCAACATTAACTGTAACATCAGCAGGCCAGGTAACCACTGGATCTTCATTATCATAAACATATACATTAAAAGTACAACACTCATTAGTATCGGCACCATTAGTAGCTATCCAACTTACCGTAGTTGTTCCTTTCTTAAGTGCAACACCATCTAATGATGTTCCTGTATTGTTATCAGTATCTTCGGCACCTACTCCTGTAAGAATATAGGTTAGAGTTGTTCCTGAAGTTGTTGAAGTAACATCAAACTCAACACCTTGAACTTCATAAGAACACAATCCAGGATCTGTTACTTTTGTAGAATTTCCACGGCACGTTACAGAAGGCGGATCGTTATTATATATAGTTATCGTACTTGTGCAAGTTGCACTATTAGGAGTCGGACTAGCATTATCCGTCACGGTCCAGGTAATGGAATTGACTCCCTCTGGTATTTTTGCTCCTGCTAGAGTTGTAGAATTAGGAGCATAAGGTAAAGCTCCAGAATCTGTAGTTTGAATATTATGAGTTTTGGTATAACCAGAGCAATCGTGAAGATTACTAGGATCAAATTCATGATCAAATACCGTATAATAGGTTTGTCCTTGATCAATTTCTCTGCATAAAGATGGACAATTAAATGTCGGAGCATCATCATCCAATACAGTTACCGTTTGTACAACAGTATTGTAATTGTTGTGAATATCTCTTATTCTCCAAGTTACATTTGTCACACCAATCGGATAACTTGAAGGAGCATTATTCCAGTAATCGCTAACCCCACAATTATCCGTTCTCGTTGGTATTCCTAAATCAACACCAGTAGCATAACAACCTGAATTAGTTGGGATTACCAAATCTCCTGCATGGGTAAGAACTGGCAATTCATTATCATAAACGGACACATAAAAACTACAATCATTTGTATAAACTTCCCCGTCTACAGTCTGAGTTGCAGTCCATTTAACAAGAGTAGTACCATAAGGAAAAACAGCATTTGATAAGGTAGTATTAGAAGCTGCTGGCGCATAATCATGTGTAAGAGTAGCCCCTGCACTTGTTGATGTTGCATCGAATTCAGTGCCGACAGCCGTATATTCGCATTCTCCAGTATCGCTTGATTTTGATTGATCGCCAACACAAGTAATTGAAGGATAAAGATCTACAATTACATTCACAACAACTGTACAAGTCGTCTCATTTCCAGCAGCATCCGTAGCAGTCCAAACAATATTATGAGTGGCCGGACTCAATTGTTCTCCTGTTAATGTGCTTGTACCTGTAATATTATTCGTATAAGTTAAGCTACAATTATCCGAAGCAATAGGCTTGAATTCATTTGCGCCAACCGTATAGTAATTTTGACCATAATCAACTACTCTCGTATACGGGTCTGTAGGGCAACTTATTACTGGATCTGTATCATCAGTAACAGTAATGCTAATTGTTTTCGTCAATGAATTTCCATAATAGTCTGATACTGTCCAAACTACATCGGTTGTTCCAACAGGAAACTCTTCGTAAGCCAAAGTTTTATAATTATTCCAATCGTTGGTTATTCCAAAATTATCAGGAGTACAATTGTCAAGAATATCTGTAGGATCAAATTCAGCACCAACAACAGTATACACACAAGAGTTACTTGCCGTTGATTTACTTGCTGTAGCAGGTACATTAAATGATGGAGACGAAATATCATTCACCTTAAACTGATACTGCATAATTGTTACATTACCAGAATTATCTGTTGCTTTCCAAACCACAACAGTTACACCAACTGGAAATTCAAAACCATTTAAACTCGCTGTATTATTTTGATTGTTAACAATACTTGCTATTCCACAATTATCAGTTACACTTAAAGGATCGTAATCAGTTCCTACAACTTTGTAATGACAAACATCAGCAGGTGCATCCTTTTCTTGATCGGCAACAGCAGAAACTACAGGAAATGCATTGTCCTCAATAGTAATCGTAAATGAACAAGTTTCAGTATTTCCACTAGCATCTACAACCGTCCAAACAACATCATGATCTCCAACTGCTAGAATTTCATCAACTAAACTTGTTGAAGCTCCACCAGAAACTCCATCTAGAGTATAACTAATATTAAGATCTGCAATATCATCACAATTATCTTCTAATTCAGTTGGGTCGAACTCGGTACCTACGATTGTATATTCGCAAGAATTAGTCGGAATACTTCGTACTTCATTTCCATAACAAACGAAAGATGGTGCTTGTGCATCGGTAATTGAAATTGTAAATGGAGCTGAGGTAACTGTATTACCATTTATATCAGATAAAGTCCAAACTACAGAGTAATCGTGAATTTCATCTTTTGGGAATTGAGTATTTGCAATTGTATTACTTCCAGTAAATACTTCTACTCCATTCTTTGTAATTACATAAGTGGGTGTTGCATAATCACAATTATCAACTATTTCACTCAAATCAAAATCAGTCCCAGAAACCGTGAAATAACATTGTCCTGGATCTGTCTCATATGAATAAGTGTAAGAATCTGCAACCAAACCTGTTGGCTGTGTAAATGTTGGGTCTTGAGTATCTGTAACTTTTACAAATACAGAACAACTTGTTGTATTGACTCCATCCGTTGCTGTCCAAATAATTTCATGTTCCCCAGTTGGAATTTTCTTTCCTTCCAAAGTTGAAGATCCATCAAAATCATTAGTAACCATTAAATTACATTCATCAGTTGCCACTGGATTAAATTCAGTTCCTACAACTGTATAAAAGCAACCTGCATTATCAGCATCTCTTTCGAAAGGTGCAATAAGAGTGCTAACTGGGCAAGTCAATTCTGGAGGTGTTTGATCGGCAACAGTAACATTAAAAGTCATATAAGTTACTAATCCTGAAGCATCAACTGCACGATATCTAATTTGTGTTGTTCCAACTTGGAAAGTTGAACCGCTAGCTGGGCCTAAAATTCTACTTAAGTTAACGCTCGGACAATTGTCTGTAGCTACCGGCTCTGTCCAGTTCACCTGTGCATCGCATTCTCCTGCATCCACATTTTGTAAAATATCACTAATTTGAGTGATTACAGGTAAATCATCATCTTCAACAGTAACCTGAAAAGTACGTGTACTTGTATTGGTACCATCACTTGCTGTCCAAACAACCGAATTTGTACCTTTTTGAAATACCACTCCATCAAGACTAGTTGCATTAACAGCAGTACCACCATTAATTGTATAAGTTTGAGAACTTACCGAGCAATTATCTGTAATGCTTACATCAAACTCACCACTTTTTGCAGTATAACCACAATTAGTATCTGTTCCTCTATTTTTATTCGTTGTAGCCGAAATAATTGGAGCTTGATTATCCAAAACGGTAATCGTAAATCCTAATCCCGAAGCTTCCGAATTATTACTTGCGTCAAGTGCTGTCCATGTAATTACATTTGCACCTTTATTAAGTTGTTGTCCTGCCAATGAACCAGTTCCACTCAAAATAGAAGCTCCGCTTACTGTATATGACAATACTGTTCCCGAACAATTATCAGATACAATTGGATCAAATTCAGCACCATTCACTGAATAAAAACAATCTCCCGAATTTGTATTTACTGATTTAGTTACCGTTCCTGAGGTAGGAGAAATTACTGGTTTTACAATATCAACAACAGTAACCGTTGCATCACAAGTACTTGTTCTTCCCGCTGCATCTTTTACAGTAAGTGTAACGATGTTTTCTCCTTTATCTGAACAGTTAAAAGAAGTTTGACTTAAGGATAAGACTAAATCACCACTAGCAGTGCAATTATCTGAAGATGAATTGTTAATATCACCAACATTTAATGTTGCCAATCCCGAAGCATCGAGCGGTAAATTAATGTCAATACAACTAGCAACCGGATCCTCATTATCAACTACTTTAACCGTAAATGAACAAATATCACTAACATTTCCTGATTGATCTTCTGCTGTATAAATTACTGTAGTCGTTCCAGAAGGAAAACTAGCTCCTGGTAAATGTGATTTATTCCATGATAATGTACCAGCACAATTGTCTGTGGCTGTTGGCTCAGTCCAACTAGCAATACCAGTGCACAATCCGTTCGTATTATTAATTACAATATTCGAAGGGCAATCACTTAAAATTGGTTTTTGATCATCTGTAACCGTAACTGTAAAACTACAAGTAGTACTTACATTTCCTTTTTCATCTGTAGCAGTATAAGTTACTGTTGTTTCACCTACTGAAAAATCATCACCTGGCTCATGAGATTTAGCCCAAACTAAATTAGCAACAGAAGAACAATTATCTGTTGCAGTTGGCTCAGTCCATGATACATTTGCAGTACATACTCCTTCATCACTAGTTCTAACAATACCTGAAGGACAGTTGCTTATTATTGGTTTTTCATTATCATTTACCGTTATGGTAAAGCTTTCTACTACATCATTACCCGCTGCATCAGTTGCAGTATAGCTTATGGTACTTATACCAACAGGAAAAACCGAACCACTACCAGATCCGGCTGATTGTACGATATTATCACCTGCGCAATTATCCGAAGATGTTGGTTCTGTCCAACTTACAATTGCACCACAATCTCCAGCATCATTATCAACAGTAATATTCTCCGGTAAATCTATAATACTAGGATTTTCCACATCGGAAACAGTTACTGTAAAACTACAATCAGTTGTATTACCGGCTGCATCAGTAACTCGAAATGTATTTGTTGTTTCGCCAACTGGAAATTCTGCACCAGGTGCCAAACCTGCTATTTGTACGGTTGTTGCTCCTGGGCAATTATCTGTCCCCACTGGCGCTGTATAATTTACAACTACCCCACAGTTTCCAACACTCGCATCTGCCGTAATATTAGCTGGGCATGAAATACTTGGCAATTCAGTATCATTAACTGTTACGGTAAAACTTTCGTCATAAGTTCTGCCGGCCGCATCGGTGGCAGTATAAGTTACCGTAGTTACTCCAATTGGAAATTCTGTTCCTTTTGCTAATCCTGCAGTTTGTGCAATACTATGACCACTGCAATTATCATCAGATGTTGGTTCTGTCCATGATACAAGAGCACCACACTCACCGGAATCACTATCCTTTACAATAGGACTTGGTAAGTTAACAATAGTTGGATCTTGCGTATCGACAACATTAACTGTGAATGTACAAGTCCCAATCTTACCACTTTCATCTTCAGCAGAAATAGTTATTAATTGAGTAGCACCATGTCCTCCACTCAATACAGAACCTGCTATTGGAGATTGTGTTAAAATTATATTTCCTGCAGTACTACAATTATCAGTAGCAACAATGCTAAGTAAATCAATATAGTTTGGCAAAACTGCATCACATGTGCCTGCAGATATGTTTAGATTCTGATCAGCTGGACAATTTGTAATTGCAGGTTCCTCGTTATCAGCTATCGTTATGGTATAGGACCATGTTGCAGTATTGTTGCTAGCATCTTTAGCAGTCCATACAATTTCATTTGCTCCTTTATTTAAAGTTGCACCTGAAAGACTTGTAGTTGCATCAGTACCAACTGGAGTCCCTCCATTTATTGTATAAGTTAAAATAGAGACAGAACAATTATCTGAAAAAGCAGTTGGATCATATGTTGCTCCTACAACAGTAAAATCACATTCCCCACTATCGGTATCTAAACTAGAACTTACGGTTGTTCCTGTAATTGTAGGATCTATATTATCTATAACCGTTACGGTAGCATTACATGAATTTGTATTCCCCTTAGCATCTTCAACCGTTAAAGTCACATTCTGTGCACCAAGATCAGCACAAGTAAAATTTGTTTTACTTAGCGTTCGCTGAGTAATTCCACAATTATCTGTTGAACTATTGTCAACATCAGAAGCTAATAATGTTCCTTCTCCTGATGCATTTAAATACAAATCGAAAGGTTTGCAAATTGCTACAGGATCTTCATTATCTATTACTATAGATTCTACCTGTTCAATTGAACAACCTGCACTACTAACAGCAACAATCGTATATTGCATATCGGCCGTTAAAGTTACAGTATATGGTAAATTAGAAATTAAAGCAGTTTTAGGACTGTCCCAAAGTTCTATATGATCAGCACCTGTTGCCGTAGCAGTAATATCAAAACTAACACCCGAACAAACAGATTCTGTTGGGCTGGTTAAAAGTAAATCTGATGGCAATGGATTTACTGTAATGATAATTGTTGCGGCATCAACAGGTAAATAGGTTCCAAATTTATCTTGAACACTTACCAAAGAATAAGTTGTTGTTGCATTTGGGCTTATATTTATCGCATCTCCTCCATATGTAGGACTTTCTATGTCACCATCACTAGCATAATCATCTACTTGAGTTGATGTAGTTCCATCGGAATAGATTACCGTATAGGGACCAACACTGGCACCAATAATCACTTCTAAGCTTGTGCTTTCACCAAAACAAATGCTTTGTTGTCCTTTATTTTTGATCAAGGCATCTTGTGCATGTGCTTCGCTAATAAAGCCAGAAAAGAAAGAAATACTTAAAAATAAGAATAGAAATAAACTTGTGTTTTTTACGAATGAATTTGGTTTGAATAAACCTCGGAGTAAAGTTGCCACCATACGGTACAATTAGGGGATTAGTGAATAAATTATAGTCTTTGAAAATAGTCCTTGCATTTTATTATCATAAAAATAAATTACGGAAGTAAGTTCAAACACTAGAAATCATATACTCCATATCGTTGACAAATGTTACAATTCTATTGACTAAAAGACGATTTTAAAATGTCAAAAGCAAATCGATAAATGAATAGCTTACTTTTAATACTTAAAAAATAAATAAAACACCTCAAAACAGCATCATACTAAACAGAAGCACAACATCACACAAGACTCTGTAAGGTTGACTATTGCAAGCACAAAACAAGTCAAACCCATTTCATAAGTTCAGAATCCTTTCTGTACATAACTAAATACATTGTATGGCTTTTTAAAAACATTAAAAATTATACCATTTGATGATAAAATTGAAAAAAAAATGTAACCTCAAAATAATCAATGCTCGTAAAATTTTAAATATAATTTATCAAACAAAAAAAGAGCTATCCTATACAGGCTAACTCTTTTTATTCACTTACATTTTTCCTCTTTAAAATATCTTGGATTAATTTAAAGCTTTCGCAATAACATCTTCAAAAGCAGGTTCTGACGGTCTTGGTGCAAACACATCGATAATTTCACCTTGCTTACCAATCACCATAAATCGAGGAACTCCGTGTAATTACAAAACAATTTTTCAGATATTTTCCAATGCTTTTAAAATGATTCGGAAATAAAAGACCCACAAGTCTTAATTATCATTTATTTAAACTATTTTTATTCCGTCTAAATCCTAATTAAAATAAAATCACACTACGTTTACCGAAATTGAAACAAAATATACTGCAGGCAATTACTGTGGTTTGAATATAACTAGATCAAAAAAACATGAGTACAAATTTTTCTGAATACATAAAGACTTTCGAAAAGACCTTGAAATCTGTATTTCACGAACGAGATGACATTAGTAAGTTTAGTGCCCAAAGAGGATTACCTCCTTTGGTTATGCGAGAAGTTATGTCGGGCAATCCATTCTCTGTGGCTATTCCTGAGAGTTACGGTGGACGTGGAGGAAAAGTGAAAGAATGCTTAGGTATTTTGGCCTCTGCAGCCTACGAATCACTTCCATTATCACTTACTTTTGGAATTAATATTGGTCTATTTTTAGAACCTGTAGCTAAATATGCTAACGAAGTCGTAAAAAAAGATATTTTTCAACGTTTCTTGCAAAAGCAAAACATGGGTGGTTTAATGATCACCGAACCAGAACATGGTAGTGGTGCTTTAAACATGCAAACCTCTTTTACAGAGAAGAATGACCATTACCATATTAAAGGAACTAAACATTGGCAAGGACTTACGGGGCTAGCGGATTATTGGTTGATTACATCTCGTCAAAAAAATGAGGAAGGCAAATTGGGAAGAGATATCGATTTCTTTATTTGCGATGTAACCCAAGAAAACCAGAAAGTAGTTGTAGAAGAATATTACGACAATCTTGGATTGTACATGATTCCCTATGGCAAAAACAAATTAGATTTACAGATTCCTAAACAATTCAAATTAGAACCAGAAACCACTGGAATTAAAATGATGCTTGATATTCTGCACCGAAGTAGAATGCAGTTCCCAGGAATGGGACTTGGTTTCATTAAAAGAATGATGGATGAAGCTATTGATCAATGTAAAAACAGAATGGTTGGAGGCAAAAGCTTAATCTCTTACGATCAAGTTCAATTCCAAATCTCTAAAATTCAAAGTGCATTTACAATATGTTCTGCCTTCTGCGCTAGAAGTAGCGAAAAGAGCGGCATTGAAAACAATTTAGCCAATGATGGAATTGAAGCAAATAGTGTAAAGACTATTGTTACGGATTTAATGCAAGAAGCTGCACAAACTCTAGTGCAATTATCTGGTGCTAAAGGATATCGACTAAGTCATATTGGAGGAAGAGGTATTGTTGACAGTAGGCCATTCCAAATTTTTGAGGGAGCAAATGAAATGCTTTACACTCAAATCTCTGAAATGGTAATTAAGATGATGAAGAAGAAAAAAGAATTCAACTTATTTCAATTTCTGAAGAATTTTGATTTAACCAGCAAAGCATCTGAATACATCAAAAAGCAAACTGATTTCTCTTTGAACACTGAATTACCTCAACGAAAATTAGTTGACTTGGGAAGAGCAATCGGACGTGTTGTTTCTGCTGGTTTAGTTATTGATCTAGGCGAAAAAGGTTTCCGAAAAGATCTTATTGACAACTGTTTATCTTCACTGCAGCAAGATATCAGTAACATGATCTTCTCCTATCACAACAATACACAAATTGCCAGTATTCCTGATTACCAAGATGGAAGTTCTTGGTTAGACTTCTCTAAGTAAAGAATTCTAGCAATAAATATAAAAGCTGTTTCAGATAATAACTGAAACGGCTTTTTTTTATTAACCACATCCCAAATAAAACGAGATTGAATCCATATTCTAAAACTAAGGATTTATCCTAATAGCCGATTCGTAGATAAAAATCCCCCTTTCGTTGATTGCATTTTATTATAAAATCAAAATCTCATTCCTTAGCATTAGATTAAATAATAAGAACATTTAAATTATACAATTATGAAAATGAATTTCAAAAAAATAGCAACATTATTAATGATTACTGCATCAATAATGATAGGAGGAAACTTTGCACATGCACAACAAGGACCACCACCAACTCCAAATTCTACACAAATCAAGAAAATGGTAATTGAGTTAAGTGATACTCTTGATTTAGATGCCGATCAAACTAAGGATATTGCAGAATTATTTACAGATCATTTTAAAGAAGTTAAAGAAAAATTTGCATCAGGAAGACCTTCAAGAAAAGATATGGAAAATTTGGACACCAAATTCAAAAAGGAGGTAAACTCGCTGTTAAATGAGGAGCAACAAGAGCAGTTTGAAGCTTATATGAAAAAGAACAAGCCTCAGCAAAGCCGACCACAAAGACGTTAAAAAAGAATCGTAATAGTAGATAAATAGTGTGCAAATTACCAGGATTCTCTTCTCATAGAGGGTTCTGGTATTTTTTATTACAAACTATTTTATCAATACATAACAACTATTAGAAACCCTCCTCTTGTAATTCAAACTCTCCCGTTCGTTGATAAAATTTACCAGTTCGTTGATCAGATTTCTTTCCTTCTATAGGTTCATGTTACTTTACTATATAAAAGGTAATAACATCACATAAAACGAAGCGATGGCAATAGAAAATATTAACGGATGCATAGGATGTGGAGTTTGCATACAAACCTGTCCTACCGACGTAATTCGTCTGGGTCCAAAAACAGAAAAAGCAACAATAAAATATCCGGCAGATTGTCAAATATGCCATTTGTGTAGAATGTATTGTCCGGTAGATGCCATTACAATTTCTCCGGAAAAATCGATACCAGTAATTGTTTCATGGGGCTGATTATGGAAAAACAAATTAAAACATACAATATCATACTGGCAATTGCCGTATTTATTGGCTTACCGATATTATTTTGGGCGCTGGGAGATTTTCCTCAACGCAGTAGCTTAAAAGAAGCATTATCTTTAATTACCCTACTCTCATTTAGCTTGATGATAGGACAGTTCTTTTTGGCACGAAGCAATAAAAAGATCCTAAAAGCTCACAAAATGAGTTTGGTAGTTAAGTATCACAAATACATTGGATACATCTTTATTTCTATTCTTTTGGTTCATCCTTTTTTAATCGTTATTCCACGATATTTTGAAGCAGGCGTAGAACCAAAAGATGCATTCATTACTATAATTACAAGCTTTAACAGCACAGGAATCATCTTTGGAATAATTGCCTGGGTCTCCATGCTTCTTTTAGGCTTAACTTCTTTTTTTAGAAATCAACTAGGCCTAAAATACAAAACCTGGAGAATAATTCATGGTATCTTATCGATCTTTTTTGTTGGCATAGCACTAGTTCATGTTATTGATTTAGGGAGACATTCCGATACCGTACTTAGCACCTTTTTTATTAGCCTTTCGGCAATAGGAATTCTTTTATTGCTTAAAACCTACTTCTTTAAAACGTCTGGAGGAACAAAATAATGGATACAAAAAACGAAATGACACGCAGAAAATTCATGGGATTAGCTGGTGGAGCAATTGGCATGGCCACTCTTGCCTCTATGGGAATAGCTGGCTGGGCTGCGAACCAAGCTAATATCGATCCAAAAAATTTAGAATATATTGAACAGGACACAGATGTATTGGTGGTTGGAGGCGGTATGGCTGGCCTATTTGCCACAGTTAAAGCTCACGATGCTGGCGCAAGAGCAATCATGGTTTCTAAAGGAAGATTGGGTTCATCTGGACAAACACCTTTTGCAAAGGGTATATTTGCTTATGATCCGAATACCGCAAAAGTCTCTATTGATGAATTTGCTGAAACGGTCTCTCGTTCTGCACTAGGATCAAACAACTCGGTGTATACCAAACAAATGGCAAAGCATTCTTTAGCCAGAGTTAACGAATTAAAAGAATGGGGTTTTTTCGATTCTGCACTTTACAACAAAGCTTTTAGTAAGCCAATAAACGAACGAAACATATCTCTTTTGGAAAGAATTGTAATCACAAATCTGATAAAAGAAAAAGGTAAAATTGTTGGTGCAGCAGGTTTTTGTTTAGATGAAGAAAAAGTATACATTTTTAATGCAAAAAGTGTAATTCTTTGTACTGGTGCAGGTGGATTTAAACCTAATGGGTTCCCTATTTGCGACTTGACCCATGATGGTACAATTATGGCTTATAACATTGGAGCCAAAGTAACCGGAAAAGAATGGAACGATGGTCACCCAGGGCAAGCGACAAACGCAGCTGACTGTTTCACTGGATGGCACGGCATGTTCGAACGCAAACCAAGTGTAAATGGAATAGAAGTACATCACGATTTGGGTGTGGACATAAATTACATGGCTTATTCCAGTGGAAATCCTGTGCAAATGGGACCTCCGGGTGCTGGTGGAAAAAGTAAAGTTTCTGGTGGACCATTCACACCGACTGAATTCAGTAGAGGTGGACAAGGGAATCGTAAAGATGCACCTAAGGATGGGCCTAAAGATGGAAAAAGACCACCGCGAGGAGAAAAACCAGGTGGCGTTGGTAAACCAGGAGAAGGTGGAGGTCCTCCTGGAATGGGTGGCACTTCTGTTGGAGGATCATCTGCAGGAATGGCCATACACAAATCGGAAGGTTTAGTTCCTATTAACGACAAATGCGAATCAAATATCCCAGGCCTTTATGCTGCCGGAGATGCACTAGGTTCTTATATGTCTGGAGGTATTTACACGCAAATAGGTTCATCATTAGCAGGCTCCGCTGTTCAGGGTGCAATTGCTGGTGAAGCTGCTGCAGAATATTCTGCCAACACCACAGTACCTGCAATTTCAAAATCTTTAATTCAAAAGATAAAAGAAGAAATGTTAGCACCTTTGCATCGCGAAGCTGGATACAGTCCTGCATGGGTAACGCAAACATTACAAGGCATTATGATTCCAAACTTTGTTTTGTATGTAAAAAAAGAAAACATGCTAAAGGCAGCCCTAGCTTATGTTGAAGAATTACGCAACCATCATGTTCCTATGCTTAGAGCTGCTGACATGCACGAACTTAGACTAGCACATGAAACGGTTAACATGATTGCAACAGCAGAAATGAAGTTGAAAGCATCGCTTATGCGAAAAGAGAGTCGCTGCAGCCATTACCGTATGGATTATCCTGATATGGACAATGAAAACTGGCAAGCTTGGATTAACATTTTTAAAGGAAATGATGGCAGTATGCAATTTGAAAAACAAGCATTTGGTACTTGGCCTAACAACAATTTTTTAAGTACGGACTCTTAAATAGAATTATTTGGATATTTTTACAAGATACAATCTTTATGTAATATGATGATTACACAAAAACGAAGCGAAAATTTAATATATATACTACTTTGGTTATTAATCTTTGCACTGCCTGTTTTTACTTTAAAAGGTGGAGATGAATTCAACTGGAATCGAGTATTTTTCGAATGGATGCGAACTTTTCCATTTCTAATAATTTTCATTATTAACAATAGCTTACTGGTTCCAAAATTACTTTTCCGTAAAAAAACGCTTTTGTACACCGTTTCAGTAACGGCAATTATCCTCGCATTTTCAATATTTAATGATTTGCCTCGATTATTACATGAATATTTATTTCAAGAACCAAGTCTAGGTCCAAGACCAGGTCCACATGGTAATCCCATGCGTCCGGGAGGACCTATGATGCAAGGAGATCCTTTTGGTGGATTTCGCGAACCATTAAATGATAGGCCTCCTTTGCCAATTGGAAACAAACCTTTTAGTTTTCTAATATTTGAAAACATCATTATCGCATTCTTAGGTGTTGGATTTAACAATGCAATAAAACTAGGAGTACGTAGACAAAAAGAGGTATCGCAGCACGAGGAAAAAGAAAAAATCCATTTGAAAACAGAACTTTCCTTTCTTCGTCAACAAATTAGCCCGCACTTTTTTATGAATACACTTAATAACATCCATGCACTAATCGAAATGGATCAAATTCAAGCACAGAAGTCGGTAATCGAATTGTCGAAACTAATGCGATATCTGCTGAATGAATCGCAAGAAGGAACGGCAACAATCAAAGCTGAATTTGAGTTTTTAAACTCTTATATCGATCTAATGCGTATACGTTATTCAGATAAAGTGAAAATCGATATCAATCTTGATATTAAAGAAGATCACAGAAAAATCCCTTCTCTCCTCTTTATCTCATTGGTAGAGAATGCATTTAAATATGGCATTAGTTATTCTCATGAATCGTATATTTCTATCCACGCAAAACAAGATCAAGAACAATTATTTTTCGAAATAAAAAACAGTGTATCCAACAAATCGAAAACAATAGAAGGAACTGGTGTTGGTTTGGTTAATTTGAAAAAACAACTAGATATCTTATTTAATGGAACCCAAAATTTCGAAATCATTGAAAATGAAAAAGAATATCTCGTAAAACTTATAATACCTTTACAAAATGATTAACTGCATAGCCATAGACGATGAACCATTAGCATTAAAACAGATCTCTAATTACATCGAGAAAACTGCCTTTTTGAATTTACAGGCTGGTTTTGACAATGCCATGGATGCTTTGCAATTCATCTCAAAAAATGAAGTTGATCTGATTTTCTTAGACATTCACATGCCTGATTTAAGTGGAATGGACATGGCGAAATCGCTCAACAACGGACCGGAGATTATTTTCACCACCGCTTATAGTGAGTATGCTCTTGATGGCTTTAAAGTAAATGCACTTGACTATATCCTAAAACCATTGGATTACGCAACTTTCTTAAAGTCTGCACTAAAAGCTCAAACTCATTTCGATCGTTTGAATACAGCCAGTGAAGATGTCAATGTTAGTCCCGATCATCTGTTCATCAAATCGGAATACAAAATTATTAGAATTGAGATAGAGAACATTCTTTACATCGAAGGAATGCGTGAATACGTGCGCATTCATCTTGAAAATGCAAAACCATTGATGACACTTTTGAGCATGAAAAAAATTGAACAGAAACTATCTGACTCATCTTTTATGAAAGTGCATCGTTCCTATATCGTGAATCTCAAAAAAATTACAACTATAGAACGCAATCGAATTATCTTCGATGATGTTTACATCCCTGTTAGTGACCAGCACAAAGATAAGTTTCAGAACTATATTGATAACAATTTCTTGATTTAAGCAAATCAATTTTATATTCTGTAAAATCTTAACAATACACCCTTTTCCATTTTTTTCTCTGTGTGTCTTCGTGCCCTCGGGAGTAAATGAATAGTCGTTTTGCTCTTTCGTATTCTTAAATAAAAATTACCAAGGAGAACATCGAGCAACACAGAGGTTATCTTTTATTCGAACTACTTTGTGGTTAATTTATCACCAATCAAAAAAGCTTAACCTTTAAGTATTTAACAGTAAAACACAAAGAATATTCCTCTTACTATTTTTCCTCTGTGTGCCTTCGTGCCCTCGGTGGTAAATATTTTTAAGAAATCAATACTCATCTTTCAACCACTGAGTTCACTGAGATACACAGAGGATTTACAATATTCCAATACTACTCTTTTCTTTTTTCTCTGTGGAACTCCGTGTCCCTCAGTGGTGACGTTTTTAGCACAAACAGGATTCATTTTTTAACACAGAGATCACGAAGACACACTTAGGATTTAAAATCTTCCAATCCTATCATTTACACGAATCCCAATTCGTTGATAAAATCTCCCGATTCGTTGATTCCTTTTTCAAAGCAGCCTTGTTCACCATATTTTTGAGGCATATCAATCAACAATAGGTGCATATGAAAACACATTCTTTTGACAGCATTACACTAAGTGAAATGGATCAGGTGAAGTTGATGAACAGAACTGATCAGAAGTTTTGGTTTCACAGCGATTACCTTCCAGAATTACTTGAGATGGTAAAAAATCAGTATTTCCTTTTGCATATTGATGGTGAAAATAAATTACCATATGCAACCACTTATTTCGATACGGAGAACAATCGAATGTTTGCAGCTCATCACAATGGGAAATTAAACCGGTTCAAAATCCGAAAAAGAAGCTATGTAAATTCTGGCATTAGTTTTTTGGAAACCAAGTTCAAAAATAACAAAGGACGAACCATTAAAAAAAGAATTCCTTGTGCATCACCTAACGGCAAATTCACAAGTACCGAATCTCAATTTATCGATTCTCACACGCCCTTTTTTACAAGAGAATTAAAACCCTCTTTAGGCAATAATTTTTCACGATTGACATTAGTAAATAAAAATTTTAAAGAAAGATGCACCATCGATTTAGACATTGAATTTAAAGTAACAGACCGAATTGTCACACTCGACAACTTGGTGATTGTAGAAATCAAGTCGGATGGAAAATCAACAGCTTCACCATTAGCTCTTGCCTTACGAGAGAACAGAATTAAAACCAGTGGATTTAGCAAGTATTGCGTTGGAAGAAGCATAACAGATCCACAGCTAAAAGTCAATGCTTTTAAGCCAAAACTAAGAAACATAGAAAAAGTTACCCAAACAAAAATATTAATCTAATTAAAATAATCATGCTCGAACTATTACAAATCTCTGACACCATTGTCAATGCAGTACCAACAGTAAGCGAAATTAGTACCTGGGAAGAAGAATTGCGTTTTTTAGGAATAAAACTGATTAATGTTGGCGACTTTCTTGAACTTATTGTTCGTTTCACATTTAACACCGCATTAATTTTCATGGTAACCCACGGAATGTATGCTAAAAATAGTAGCCGAAAAGATTTTTATTTCAGTTATCTCGCCATAGGTGTGATTGTTTTCTTACTCTGCTTCCTGCTAAACAGTGTAAAATTAGAACTAGGATTTGCCCTTGGTTTGTTCGCCATTTTTGGAATTATTCGATACAGAACCGATGCAATCCCAATAAAGGAAATGACTTACCTGTTCATTATCATTGGAATATCAGTAATGAATGCTCTTTCGAATAAGAAAGTAAGTTACGCCGAGCTGATGTTAACCAACTCACTAATTATTGCAGGTCTTTGGTTCTTGGAAAAGCGACTAATGCTTAAACAAGAAAAATCGATCAAACTGATTTACGAAAAAATTGAAAACATCCACAACAATAAACACGAGGAGATGCTACTTGATTTTGAAGATAGAACAGGAATTAACATCAGTCGTTACGAAGTTGAAAAGATCGATTTCCTTAGAGATGTAGCAGAAATAACCCTTTACTACAATGTAAATGGTCAAAATAAAACAACTAAATAATCGTGAACCTATGAAGATACAAATCAAAAATACCTATCTCCTAGCATTCCTTTTTCTACTCTTTGCTTCATCAGCGCAAGCGCAAGAAGTAGAAAATGAATTTCAGACAAGAACCTCATTTACGGCTAAAACAAAACTGTTTAAAAACTTCAAATTAAGCGTAAGCCCAGAATTTCGATTCGATGAAAACTTATCCTTAGATAAATATTTATTAGAAGCAAAAGCATCCTATAAGCTATTCGATTATTTTTCGTTGGGAGCAGGATACAGATTCTACGGAAATAAGAGAGAAACAAAAAGCACCGAATACTACAATCGCTATTCGCTTAGCGCCAAATACGAAAGATCATTTTATCGATTTGATCCATCTATTAAAGTAAGTTACTCCAACTTTTCCGATGATGATTCGGATAGCAATTTATTGCGTTACAAAGCTGCAGTAAAATACAACATCAAAAAAAGCAAATTTTCTCCTTATGCAGGATTAGAAGCTTTTCAAGAAACAGATGGAGGCGACTTGGCTAAAATGCGTTATTTTCTTGGAACAGATTATAAAATATGTAAGAAAAATTACATTCAAGCCTCTTACAAGTTCGATTACTTTCAAAATGAATTTAAAAACAAACACATTGTAAGCATAGGCTATAAACTAAAATTCTAAATCAAATATTATGAAATTAAAATATCTATATCTACTGGCACTTATTATCGGAATGTCATTCGCTTGTCGCGATGATGAAGCAATTGAAGAGGTAACTGAAGAAATTGAAGAGGAAGTTGTTGTTGACACTGAAACTTATCCCGACTGGACAGATGCAACGCACAGTAAAAGTGCAGAATTAAACTACGCAACAGTCTTCAATCAAAATGAAGTTTTGCGTTTCGATATCAAGATTGATTCAGACGATTGGTCGGACATGCAATCAGATTTATCTTCCAATTTAGGAAGTAGCGGTGGAAGACCTGGACAGCAAACAACAAGCGATTATGATCCAATTTGGGTGCCTTGTTCTTTTACTTTTAACGATACCGAATGGTACCATGTTGGCATCCGATATAAAGGAAACTCAAGCTTAAGTTCGGCTTATCAATCGGGCAACAAAAAGCTTTCTTTCAAGCTCGATTTTGATGAATTTGAAGACGACTATCCATCTTTAAAGAACCAACGTTTTTATGGTTTTAAACAGTTAAACCTGAACAATAACTTCGACGATTCTTCTTTAATGCGCGAAAAAGTAGGTGCAGACCTGTTTCGCCAGTTTGGATTGGCTTCGGCAGAAATTGCCTTTTGTGTGGTCTATGTAGACAATGGATCTGGATCGCAATACTATGGTGTTTATGCATTAGTAGAAGAAGTTGACGATACTGTATTGGATACCCAATTTACAGATGGATCTGGTAATTTGTACAAACCCGATGGTGATGCCGCAAGTTTTGCAAATGGTTACTATGACGAGGATGAAATGGAGAAGAAAACCAATGAAGATGAAGCTGATTTCTCTGATGTAAAATCGCTATATACAATTATAAATAGCAGCGATAGAACAAACAATACTGCTGTGTGGAAAACGAATTTGGAAGCAGTATTTAATGTGGATGGGTTCTTAAAATGGTTGGCTGCCAATACTGTAATCCAAAATTGGGATACGTATGGTAACATGACACACAACTATTATTTATACAATGATCCGAGCACGAGTAAGCTTACCTGGATTCCTTGGGATAACAACGAAGCTTTCCAAAACGGAAAACAATCTGGCGCACTAAGCTTTTCTTTAAATGAAGTTAGTTCTTCGTGGCCCTTAATTAGCTATTTGGCTGATGATACCGATTACAAAAAAGTGTATGAAAACTACCTTCTCCAGTTCGTAAACGAGGTATTTATTCCATCGGAACTTAGCGATACCTACACTGCTCATTACAATTTAATTAAAGATTATGCTTACGCTGAAGAATCGGGATACACATATATCGGGTCCAATTCTAGCTTCGACTCAGCCGTAGAAACACTAAAATCTCATGCACAATCGAGAAAAGATGCAGTAACAAGTTACTTGAAGTAAAAATTAAAATAAAATTGCTTTATGACAAAAAAAAATAAATTATCCTTGCTGTTTACATTGCTTCTATCCCTCTCTCTTTTCTCTTGTGAACGAGATACAGACTCAGAAGAATACGAAGAAGAAAGTGAGACAATCAGCGAAGAAACAGATAATGTAGAAAGTCATGAAAGCACTGAAGATTATTCTTGGGATAGTACTACCGAAATTTCGGTAGTACTTAACGATAATTCGATTGTCAGTAATGCCGATGGAATCAGTACAAATGGAAGTACACTTACCATCAAGGCAGCAGGAAATTATAACATTAGCGGTTCCCTTTCCGATGGACAGATTATTGTTGATACCGAAGATGAAGACATTGTTCGTCTTATTTTAAATGGTGTTGATATCAACTGTACCTACAACTCTCCCATTTTTATTAGAAGTGCAGAAAAAACCATGATCGTTCTTGAAAAAGGCATGCAGAATTACCTAAGCGATGGTAATGTCTACACCTACGAAGAAGAAGATGATGATTCGAACGCTTGTATTTACAGCAAAGACGATATGACCATTTACGGCGAGGGCTCTTTGCTTGTAAAAGGAAATTTCAACGATGGAATTACAAGTAAAGATGGACTGATTATAGACAGTGAGTTGATCACGATAAATGCAGTGGACGACGGCATACGTGGAAAAGATTATCTGATTATAAAGAATGGTGATTTTTTGATAAGCTGTGGTGGTGATGGCTTAAAATCGGACGAAGAAGAGGATGATGCAAAGGGCTACATCTCTATTACAAACGGTAATTTCGAAATCACATCAGATGGCGATGCAATTACCGCAGAAACTGATGTGCTCATTTCCTATGCTGAGATGGACCTCATCGCCGGTGGAGGAAGTGCTAGTAATACTTATTCAAGCACATCTACAAAAGGAATTAAAGCGGGTTCACAGATTATCATCGAAAGTGGAGTTTTCAGTATCAGTTCTGCTGACGATGCCATTCATTCGAACGGGATAATTACCCTTAACGATGGTGTTTTCGAGATTGCTTCTGGTGATGATGGAATACATGCTGATGCTGATTTAGATATCATTGATAGCTACATTAACATCAGTGAATCCTACGAAGGACTGGAAAGTGCAGAAGGAAATATCAACATTTACGATGGCGACATCTTCACAATATCAAGCGATGATGGAATTAACATCTCTGCAGGAGGCGGTTCTTCGGGCCCAGGAACAAAATCGACTGGCACGTACGCCCTGAATATTTACGGAGGCTATATTGTAGTAGATTCGAACGGAGATGGATTGGATTCGAATGATGCTATTGTAATGAGTGGTGGAATCGTGATTGTAAGTAGTTCTGCAACAAATGAGAATAGCGCATTGGATTACGATGGTTCTTGCATAATTAGTGGTGGATTGCTTGTCGGATCTGGCACCTCACGAATGGACGAAGCTCCTAGCACTGCTTCAACACAATATGCTGCTAAAATAACTTTTAATAGTACCCAGCCGGCCGGACAAATGGTTCACATCGAAAGTGCCGATGGAGATCAAATTCTGACCATAAAACCAAAAAAGGCATTTCAGTCGTTCGTGGTATCTTCTCCAGATTTAAAAAATGGCGTAAGCTACAACATCTATTTGGGTGGCAACTCGAACGGATCAAAAACAAATGGATTGTACACTGGTGGCACCTATAGTGATGGCAGTCTCTATTCAAGCTTTACGATATCAAGTAAAGTAAGTCTTATCGATTAATTCATAAACAATACACATTTAGTTAGAAAGAAGGTGGCGGCATTGATGAGAATCAATTCGCCACCTTTACTTTTACTAGCCTATAAAACATTTCCTAAACTGATTCCAAAAAAAATCGTTCTTGGAGAAATTGGCCCATACACATAGGTAGCATCTCGAGAGTTTCCATAATCAGGATCGTCTTGAAATGAATTGAACAAATTCTTTACACCAGCATTAAATTCTATTTTCATCTGATCTCCAAAATCGATGTGATAAGCAAACTTGAAACCCAAATCGTAAAAAGAGTTGGTTTTCACCAAAGACTCCTCTATCAGCATACCATTTTTATCCAATCCTCCACCTAGGTGTACCATATGCATTGGCCCAGTATAGGTTCCATTAATTGACAGTTCGGTATGATGAGATGGATTCAAATTCACGAGAAGATAGCCATATTGGTTTGGGCTTCGCAAAACTTTATCCGTAAAGGTATTTTCACCCTGGTTTAAAGCAGTATCGTACTTGCCATTCTGAAGGGTGAAACCCAACTGACAGTTTACCACATGAGAAGGAACCAATTTGTACTCAAAATTTACACCCGCAACATCCGATCCTCCTGCATTGGTTCGCAAGGCAATTAAATCTTGCGAATTATCTGGATTTGGAATGTAATCATTGTAGAATGGATTGTTTAAACGGTTGTAAAACCCTTCCACCAAGAAATAAGATTCCCACTTATTCATTGTAAAATCCCATTCAGCAGAAAGCAAGTAAGTATTCGATGTTTCCTCTTTCAAATTCTCATCTAATTCGTGCGTAATGGTTCTGGCTGTTGATGCCTCAATGTGCAAATCCTCATCGAATATTTGTGGCGCACGGTATCCTCTAGCATAACTTGTTCTGACATTAATATTCTCACTTAGCTTAAATTGCAGATTAACACGAGGACAGAATACACTATTTGAAAAGACAGAATGATCGGCATCATTTTTAATACGGTAAGAATCAAATCGTCCTCCAACAAGCAAGTTCATAAAATTAAGATCCCATTTTACCTGAGCATACGAACCAAAAGTATTGTATCGCTGATCTGAAATCACCGTATTTTCAAGCATCAAATTCTTAATTGGATCGAAATAACCCAGCTTCTTATCTTTTAGTGTATTGTACGTATTCTCGATACCCAACACAATTTTCGCAGGTGCCATTAGAAATTTATCTAAATCAGTAGCATACTGTGTTCCAATAACACTGGCAATATCTTTTGTAGAGCCGAAAGCACTATAATCTGGTCGAGGAACTGTATAGGGATTTCCATCAGCATCCTCAAACATTTGTGTGCCATAATAAGTTTCACGATCGGTATATTGCCCCGATACAAAAGTCGATAATTTGTGCTTCCGCTCTTTATCCAAATATAAATCCCAGGTTAGGCCTCCAGCATGAATATCATGTTCTACCTGCTCAGCAATTTCCGAATTAAAAGGCAATCGATTTAAATGATCTCCACCACGACGATATTCGTTTATAAAATGATATTCTGCGGATAGTTTACTTCTATCTGAAAAACGATGGTAGGCTTGCATACCAGCTCCCTTACTCTTTATTTCAACTAGATTTGAGAAACCATCATTTGTTGCATCCCAGGCTTCTCTTTCTCGTTTGACACCAAACAAAAACATACCTGTTTTTCGGTCATCTGAAATAATAGAAGAATTAAAGTCAATATTAAAATCATTAGCCTTATCGTTAAGGCCCACACCCAATATATTATTTTGAATGTTAAGGCTAAAGTTGTTGCTAATAGGGTCTTTGGTAATTACATTAATAGTTCCTGCAATGGCGTTTGAGCCAAAAAGAGCAGAACCACCACCACGAACAATTTCGATACGCTGAATCATAGACGTTGGAATATGCTCTAATCCGTAAACACTGGCTAAACCACTAATAACTTGTCTACTATTAATCAGTATTTGAGAGTAATTTCCTTCCATACCATTCATTCGCACTTGGTTAAATCCACAATTATTGCAATTGTTTTCGACACGGATGCCAGGAGCAAACGCAAGACCTTCAGCTAACGAACAAGAGTTTACTTGCTGTAAGCTTTTGGCCGATAACATATTTACAATTACAGGCGCTTCCTTACGACTAACCTGACTTCTGTCTGCACTTACAACAATCTGTGCGAGTCCTATTACATCTTCCGATAAGGAAACCTGAAGATTTACGGGAACATTTTCCTGAATCTCAAATTGCTTACGCATTGGTTTAAAACCTACACAAGAAAACTGTAATTCATGTTTTCCGGGTTTTAAATTGCCCAGCAAAAAAGCACCCGAATCGTCGGTTAAAGTACCATTGGTACTGTTGGGAATCGAAACTGTTACAAAAGGAAGTGGGTCTTTCGACGATTGGTTAACTACCATGCCTTTAACAACCCCTCGGTAGTTATTTGGCATTGAAAATAAGCTAATACTCACCACAAAAAGCAAGTAAACAATAGCGCATAATTTTTTCATCATTTTGTTTTTTTGATTAAAAAATATGCTCTGGAAATAACTGGAAGGTGCACAGAAAGCCCAATACGAGCCCTATCAAATAGAATAACTGTACATCATAAACCCTTGTCCCGGAGCAATGATCTCTGTTGCAATGGCAGGTCTTCTGACTTATCTCTATCTGTTAACGCCTTCCCATCAGCCTTAGGCTGACAGTGGCACGTGTTAAAGATGTAACGAGAATTACAGCTACGGGCACAGTTCCGGGTTTACACCGGATTCCCTATTGAGCTTTCGCACCAATTGCAGCACAAATCTATAAACTATTTTGCTTTTAAGTTAAATGTAAAAACATGCTATAAAACAATATTTAAACACTTAGTATTGCTTATTCGCTTGCGCGATAGATAAGAATAATTTGCAATTAATAATGATTAGCTTATGAGATATTACTCACAAAACAAGAGCCATTGGCATTCGACAAAAGCATTTAAAATGCATTTCGTGAGTATGCACATCAACTTAAGAATGTATTGAGCAGAAAAACTGAGCTCTATTCTGCCTCATTAATTGAGTATCGCCTGTGATAGATGCTATTTTTTAGAAAAAAAATCATTAACTTAAAAATAAATGAAACTTATCACGTAAAACATAACTATAATACTTAAATTTTATATATTGATTATCTTCCCCATAAAATGCTAGTGCTCTAAATTTACCCATACAAATTAAACCTATGCCATAAACCTTTAAATCAGCAACTACAACACCTTCTTATATTTTAGACTAAAAAGAACAATCGTATGAAATACAAAAAATAAGCGAACCAAATATGTTATGCAGGCAAAACCTTCTGCTAAATTCACCTACAAAAAACTGCTCCCCTAAAGAAGTAAAGTTTGAAACATTTTCTTTTCCCTATCGTTTAATCATTCATAATCATTGAATCAATACCATTATTAATTGAGTATGAGAAATGAACAGACTTATTTTGCTGCAAGCTCATAATAATATTTTAAGCTCTTAAAACTAAAGAGTCTTATTAACAATAAAAATGCCCTAATTCTTACTTTTGTTTTGTAAAAGAAATCTCTAATATGCCAACTAACTCAAACGATAAACTTTACAAAAACATTATCGATTTTGCGCCCATTGGGTTCTATCAGACCAACCGGGATGGCAAATTCACTATGGTAAACAATGAAATGCTTTCCTTACTCGGTTTTGCAGAAGAAGAAGAATTACTCTCCAAAAACATAGCTGACTTTTATTTTGACACCCAAGAAAGAGAAAAATTAATTGCCAAATATGATGTTTCTCCAAAACCTCAGGTTAAAAATGTTGAGATTAAATTCAAAAGAAAAGATGGAAGTCCTATCTGGGTTTTAATGACCGCCAGAGCCATTAGAAACAAAGAGAACAAAACGGAGAGTTATGATGGTTTCATTATTGATATCACAAACAAAAAGGAAGCTCAAGAACGTTTGAAAGAAAGTGAAAATCAATTAACCTCATTTGTGAATTCATCTTCCAACATGATCTACATTAAGGATGGAAATGAGAAATACCTGAATGTAAATAAGAGCTTATGTGAATTTATAAATAAAAGTGAAGAAGAAATAAAATTCAAACGAGATGAAGAAATACCAAACAATCCTTTTCAGCTCGCTTCTAATCCTACCTATGAAAATGCACTAAGCAACAACGAAATAAATCGAAAAACAGTTCAGATTAAGGATCGCATTTTTGAGTTATCTAACTTCCCAGTTAAAGTTGATGGAAAAATAAGATTCGGAGGTATTTACAGAGACATTACGGAACGAACAAAACAAGAAAACATTCAACACTTTCTTTACGAGATATCAGAATTGTCATTTACAGAAAACTCGCTTTCCAATTATCTGGAAAAGATTCATCAGGAAATTAAAAAACTGATAAGCGCCGATAATTTTTACATTGCCATTTATCATTCTGAGTCTCAAGAATATTCCTTCCCGTACTCCGTTGATGCCTATGCCACTTACCCAGAAAACTACACCTCCAAATTAAAAGGCAGCCTAACCGATTTGGTGCGTCGGAACAGAATCGGTAAAATTATTGTTGGCAAAGAACAAGAACAAGTTTATGCCGATAGTAATGCGCAAGTAATTGAAGAACCCTCTGCTGCATGGATGGGTGCGCCAATCATCAACAAACTAACCAATCAATCCATTGGAACCATTGCAGTACAGGATTACAATAATCAGGACGCATATTCTGAGAATGATCTTAAAATTTTGGAAATCATTGCCCACAATATCGGTGCGTTTATTAAGCGTGTAAAATACATCGAACTGTTGAAAAATGCCAAAGAACAAGCGGAAGAAAGCCAATTGGTATACGAAGCGCTTTTTAACGAAAACGCATCGGCTATGATATTAGTTGATGCTAAGAATTCAAAAATTGAAGATGCAAACCAATCTGCTTGCAACTTTTACGGCTATACCAAACAGGAATTATTAACTCTTTTCATTCAGGATCTTAGCACTGATTCGTCTTCGTTTATAACAAGTGAAATTAATAAAACAACAAAATGTGAGAACTATAACGCAGAATACAAGCACAAACTAGCAAACAATGAAATACGAGATGTAGAAGTGTTTAGTGGGAAAATGATACTTCGTGGTAAGTCTTATATCTATTCAATTATTAATGATATTAGCATCCGTAAAAAGAATGAATTGGAAATTCAACGTCTCTACACAGCTATTGACCAAAGTCTTTCCCCAATTGCACTTACCGATTTAAATGGCATTATCACTTATGCAAACCCTGGCTATTCCTACACTTCCGGATATTCAAACAAGGAACTCATTGGTCAGTCCACAAGCATTCATAAATCGGACGAAACACCAAAAGAGGTTTATGAAGATCTATGGCATACAATTACAAAAGGTGAAATTTGGAAAGGTGAAATAACCAATAAAAAAAAGAATGGAGAACGCTATGTTGAACAAGTGATTATTTCACCTGTTTTTGATAAAAATCATAAATTGTTACAATTTATAAAAGCTTCTCGTGACATTACAAAAGAGTTGAAAATCAAAGAAGAATTGATTAGAGCGAAAGAAAATGCAGAGGAAAGTGATCGTTTAAAGTCAGCATTTTTAGCCAATATGAGTCATGAAATAAGAACACCAATGAATGGCATTTTAGGCTTTACAAACCTATTGCAAGATTCCGATCTTACGGGAGAAGAAAAAGAGGAGTTCATTAACATTATTAAACAAAGTGGCGATCGACTTCTAAATACTGTGAATGATTTAATTGATATTTCGATAATTGAAGCAGGACAAATTAAAATCTCGAAGACTGAATTAAATATTACCAAACAAATAGAAAGTTTGCATTCCTTTTTTAAACTGGAGGCTGAACAAAAAGGGATACAACTAGAATTTCTTACGAAATCTGAAAATAAAGATTTAGTAATGGAAACAGATAAAGCAAAATTCGCCTCTATTCTTACAAATTTGATTAAAAACGCCATCAAATTTTCAAAAGAAGGGACAATACAAATTGAATGTGAATGTTTAGCAGGAAAAAATAAAGGACTTGTTAAATTTTCTGTAAAAGACCAAGGCATAGGTATTTCACACGACAAACTCGATCGAATTTTTAATAGATTCGAACAAGAAGATAATACAAATTCAAAAGGTTATGATGGATCAGGAATTGGTTTGTCCATTGCAAAGGCTTACGTAGAAGCATTAGGAGGCCAAATTTGGGTTGAGTCTGAAAAATCAGAAGGTTCAAACTTTCAATTTACTTTACCGCTAAATTCGCAAACGCAATCAACATTACATACTGAAGAACAGGATGATAAACAGCCTGCTAAAAATGGGGTTAAAATACTAATTGCCGAGGATGAAGTAGAAATTTCTAAATATTTATCAATTATTCTTAAAGACATAAGCAGCGAAATAATACTTGCAAAAAATGGGGCTGAAGCCCTTGAAATATTCATTACCCAAAGTGATATAGACCTTATTTTAATGGATATTAACATGCCTGTAATGGACGGATATGAAGCTACACGAAGAATTAGAGAAATGGATAACAACATTCCTATTATTGCTCAAACCGCTTATGCACTATCAAACGATAAGGAGAAAATGCTTTCTTCTGGTTTTAACGAATACATTGCTAAACCAATAAATAGAAATAGACTAATTGAAATGATTAAAATATTAACACGATAAACATACAACAAAAGCATTTGAAATGTAATTCGTAAGTTTATTAACTTTGCATAAGATATTTACAACCCATATGCCACGATATTACATCTTTCTCCTTTGCATGAGCATGGTATGCTTATCCTGCTCAAAAAGTGATAATTTGGAAAATGAAATCATTTCCGACGCTAATGAATTTATTCGTGGAGTAGACATGTCCTTTTTGCCACAAATGGAAGAAAACGGCGTTTTGTATCGTGATGGAAATAATAATTTAGATGCATTGCAAATTTGCAAGAATAATGGAGTGAATACCATTCGCTTGCGAATTTGGCACTCTCCAACGAACAATCACTCCTCTTTACATGAAGTGAAATTGCTTAGCTCTAGAATTAAAGCATTAGGCTTAAAAGTTTGGCTAACGGTTCATTATTCAGATACCTGGGCCGATCCAGGAAAGCAAGATATTCCGGCAGTATGGAAGAGTTTGAATTTTGAAAACCTCACGGACAGTGTGTACCATTACACGACTGAGATTATGCAAGAAATTAAGCCCGATTACATTCAAATAGGGAATGAGATCAACCTCGGTTTTTTACACCCATACGGGGATGGATACAACCATAAAGAACAATTTATAAGCCTACTTGCAAAAGGAATTCAAGCTGTCCGCGATCACAATTCCAATACGCAAATTATGCTTCATTATGCTGGAATAAATAAGGCCAGTTCTTTCTTTACAGATTTGACTGCGCTCGATTACGATATTATAGCACTCTCTTACTACCCTATTTGGCACGGCAAAGATTTAGATCAGTTGGCAACAACTCTTACTAATCTGAACAGTCAGTTTGGTAAAAAAGTACTGATTGCCGAAACGGCTTACCCTTTTACACTTGAATGGAATGATTGGACTAATAACATTATTGGTTCTAACGACCAATTAATTCCAGAATATCTAGCAAATCCTCAAGGACAAAAAGACTTTTTACTAGCTATTCGTAAAGCTTGCAAAGATAACCAAACACTTGGCTTTTGTTATTGGGGTGCTGAATGGATCGCTTTCGATGGACCCGAATCAAAGAATGGTTCGAGCTGGGAAAACCAAGCTCTATTCGATTTTAACAATACTGCATTGCCAGCTTTTAGGGCGTTTAATGACGAAGAATGAGATTCTCATTCATTAATATCCTACTTATCTAATAGACAAAATTATTTGAAATGTAATTCATAAATTCCACTTTCATTAGTTCCATAATTATTGATTAATTTTGATCCCATTCAGATAAAAAATCAAATAAATTATCTAAAAAAACAACATGAGAAATAAGTTAAGATTGATAGTTGAAGATAATACAAGCCATTTAGGTAGAATCTTTGATTATTTTATTCAAACGCTAATTTTACTCTCTCTAATTGCCTTCTCGATTGAGACACTTCCAAACAACAGTTTAGAAACTAAAAACATCTTATCTCTAATAGAAATTACTTGTGTGAGTATTTTTTCCGTTGAGTATATACTTAGAATATTTGTCGCCAAAAAACCTTTACAATACATTTTTAGTTTTTATGGAATAATTGATCTCCTTGCTATACTGCCTTTTTATTTAAGAGCTGCCATTGACTTAAGAGCACTAAGAGCATTTAGGATTTTTAGAATCTTTCGAGCTTTAAAATTAATTCGATACAATAGAGCGCTGCGCAGGTTTCATATTGCTGCTAAAATCGTTAAAGAAGAAATTGTTCTATTTTTTATTGTAACTGGAATTTTAATATTCCTTACTGCTTCTGGAATATACTTCTTTGAAAATGAAGCACAACCTGATGTATTCAGTTCAATATTTAGCAGTTTTTGGTGGGCAATTGTTACTCTAACCACAGTTGGTTACGGTGACATTGTACCAATAACACTAGGAGGTAAAATATTTACTTTTTTCGTATTGATAATTGGAATTGGAGTTGTTACCGTACCAGCTGGTCTTGTTGCAACTGCCCTGACAAAAGCCAGAGTATTAGAAGAGGAAGAAATTAATAAAAAAGCCCCACACAAAGTGCAGGGCAGGTAATTAGTAGGTAAATGAACCCCGTATGCGGTTCGGTATTAAAAAACTATATTCCCTTTAAAAATCGTATCGAATACCCGTAAATATGCCAATAGAATAAGGCTTGTACTGGTACTGATTACTTTTATTTATTGAGTTCAGATAATATTTCATAGATGGTTCCAGGCCAATTTGTAATTTTGGACTCAATCGGTATTCCAAACCAAAGCTAAATTGCGAACTAAAATTCGTGGTTCGAATACCATCTATTTCTCCTATTTTCCGATTTCCTTCCGACTGATCGTAAACACCATTTCCAACAATCAAATTAGCGCTTAAGCCTCCAGATACAAACATGCCTACCCTTTTCTGCACCAAATTGTAACGCATTAAAAACGGTATTTCAATAGACTTAAAAGTTTGAATTAGGTAATCGGATGAAACATAGCTGCTGGTATATTCATTCATAGCAGCATCCTTTGCGTTTCCAGCACTCAATTTAATTGCTCCGGCCGATGTCTGAGCTGGGTAAACTGCAACTCTCTCCATATTTTCTTCTCCTGATAAAGGAGCATCAGCATAAAGTAAACCACCGCCACCACCCGAACTCATGTCCTGACCAAAACGGTTGTACACGATTCCTGTTTGAAAAGCTATTTTCTCATTCATTGCATAATTTACCTTCGCTCCCCCACCAACACTCCAAATTCCTTTTTCGGTGTTACTTCCTTTACTATCTCCCGAATAGGAAGAAAAACTAGAAGAAACTTGACCGATTACAGACCATCTATTTTCTTTAATCTCCTTTTGTTTTAGCTGTTCAATAGCCAATAAGTTCTTCTGTATTTGTATTTCATCCGCTAAAAGCGATAAAGAAGGTTCTTGCTGAAACTGGCTTGTATTTGGCAACAATTGTGTTGGCAAATCGAAATCGGTATTTGCAAGCACAAAGGATTCTTCTGAATTGGCGAGTAGTTTAACAAACTCACGATCTAAAAAGGATGGATTCTTATTCTCCTTCTTTGAAGCTATCAAGGCTTCAAAAGAGTTCGTATTAGAACTAATAAATTTCCCCTGATTCCTACTCTCAGCATTTGCCGATAAATGAACATCATTTTTATTTTCTCGTAATTCTGCCTCAATATTTCTTGCAGCCAATTCCTCTTTTCTGCTCTCATCAGCAAGCCTTTCCACATTATTTTTATTGCTGATATTGCTTTCCTTTTCTACGCTTGCACCATTAAGCTGATCGACTTGTTTGTTATTCGTATTTGCTTCGCTTTTTCCTTCATTAGAAATGGTATTTTCCGTTAGTGTTTCCAATTGCATATTGTAATTAGGCTGATCGGTAAGGTAGCGATTCCCAATTGCCAACAACAAAAGAATAGATGCTGCAAGTCCAGTCCAGATATAAATAGCGAACAATCTTCTTTTTTTAGCAGCAAGCATTTGGCCGCTTACCCCTTCCCAAACTTTCGGATTGGGTGGAACAGACAGATTTTTTAATCCATCAGCAAAAAGACCATCGATATGTTTGTTATCATTTAGCATACACGTAAATTGTTCTGTTTCACCTCCAAATATTCTTTTACTTTTTGTTTTAAGATTGCTCTTCCTCTTGCCAAATTCGATTTCGATGTGCCAACTGTAATTTCCATTACTTCGGCAATTTCGTTGTGCGGATAGCCATCTAAAACATACAAGCTAAACACCATTCGATACCGATCAGGTAATTCTTGTACCATTTTCAATAAAATATCAATGGAAATCTCCGATTCTGCATAATTTTCATCCTCTTCATCTTCAATATCTACAACTTCCTCTACAAGTTGAATTTTCTTTTCTTGTCGAAATTTAGCTAAGGCTGTGTTCACCATCACTCTTCTCATCCAACCCTCAAAGGAACCTTTAAACTGATAAGATTTCACATTCTGAAAAATCTTAATAAAGCCATCTTGAAGCGTATCTTCTGCCTCTGCCAAATCTTTAGAATAGCGCAAGCATACCCCTAACATTTTAGGAGCAAACGTTACATAAAGGAGTTCTTGAGCTTTCGCCTTTCCTTTAATGCAATCCTTTATGATTTTGTCTAATTGACGGCTTTCCAACTTATTTTTAACTTTTAAGGCAAAACAGATTTACCTATTAGTTGCATCTATTGTGAATGGGTTGCGTCAAAATTACAGTTTTTTCATCAACTTTATTAAAAAAGAACAAAGACCATAATTTTCAGCTATTTGAAAGCAACCAATTCCAATAACCTTCATCAATCGGATAAATCAATAATTACTATTAATTTATATTTTAAGAAAAATGAAGCGTTTAAAATTTATTCTACTAGCAGTATTTTCTATTTCAAGTTTAATTTCGTGTGATAATGATGATTTCCAGGATCCTGTTTTCCAAGCAGCTGTAGATATCTATGTTCGCTCAGTAAAAATTGGAGAAGAAGTTGTTCATGCGCCCGTAATCTACACTTACTCTAACTTGGCATTGTTTTCCTCATCGGTTACGTTCAAAGGTGAAACGACTCCTCGTTACGATCTTGATGATACTTTTGAAGGTAGCAGCAGATTACGAAGTGTTCCTTTAAGTTCCGATTTTACAACTACCGATGTTGAGAATGGTATTTATGAATTCGAAATCACCTCAACAGGTAACGAGGTATTAAAACTGAAAGATGAATTGCTAGAAGAAAGAATGGAAGTAGTGAACATTACAGAATTCACCTATGATAGTGACACACATGAGTTTGACATTACATGGGATGAGATTGAAAAAGCAGATGTTTACCAGGTAAAATTAACATCAGCAATTGACAAAAATCGCATTTTCATATCTGCAGGATTAACAAGTAATACATACAATTTTAAACCCGGCAAGAGTGGATGGTTAGCAAACTTTACCCCAGAAAAAGGAGCAAGCTACACACTTGCCGTTTGTGCCTACATGTTCGAATCGGAAACGGCAACAAGTGGTTACGATATCAACCACGAAACGATTGAATATAAAACCATCATTTGGTAGTAAACAAAAAATCTCGCCTTCCAAAATTGGAGGCGAGATTTAATCGTTGATCGTTAATTAATCTATGAACGTGAATTAAATCGAGAAACAAAATTTAGATTTAATTCAGAGCATATATTTAGAATCCTATTCCTAAGATCAAGTTTGCTGTTTCTGCTTGTGGGTTAATACCAATCTTAGCCCATGCATTTAAAGCAAAATTATCGTTTATTTTGATTTCTCTTGTTGCAGTTGCTCCAATGTTTACGAAACCAACGCTTTTTCCGTATACCTGATTTTCGAATGGGTTAAGACCTGCGAATAATGATACAGTTTCTCCACCAATTTTTACAGGGTATCCAAACTCAACGTAAGTTGAATAGTTCTGTTTTCCTTCTTCATCTAAATCGCGACCATAAAGCATAGTAGCTACAGTAACACTCATAGGAAATTGCTCAGTAAAATAGAAATTAAAAGCTGCATCAATTAAGTGATTTGTAGTTTTTCTATCTAAATCTAAATAGTTGTAATCGTCGATAGAAGCTCTGTCTCTGTTTGCAAATAAATCCCAAACTGCAACATTAAAATGATCGCTAAATTTGTATCCTACATGGAAATCAAACTCTGAATAAGTATTATCGAATGCATATCCACCCCAAGCTCCAAATGTGAAGTTTTCGTTTGTATAAGCAAGATCCATTTCGAAGTTCGCTGTATTACTTACCATGATACCTCTCCAGTAGTGACGAGTAGTTACCGATGGGCTAACTGTTACTTTTCCTTGTGCGTTAACTGAAACATTAGAAGCCATGATAATAATCAAAACTAGTAATGTGGTTATTTTAAATGTAATTTTTTTCATCTTTATTTAAATTAGATTCTGATGAGATTTGGATTACATGCGAACCCAAATCTCAATAGATAGGTTAATTTTTGTAGTGGCAATTTATTATAAGAACATAAAAAGTGCCGCTGCTATAACTGCTCCAGCAATTGGTGCAACAATAGGAATTAAAGAATATCCCCAGTCACTTGTTCCTTTGTTATCCATAGGAAGAATAGCGTGCATAATTCTTGGACCTAAATCTCTTGCTGGGTTAATTGCATATCCAGTAGTTCCACCTAAAGAAAGACCAATAGCAACAACTAATAAAGCAACAGGTAAAGCACCTAAAGTTCCCAAACCAATCTTAGCACCTTCTACGCCTGCACCTTCAAACGAAGGACCTGCTAAATAAAAGATTACAAACATCAATACAAATGCTCCAATAACCTCGCTAATTGCGTTACTTCCTAAGTTTCTGATAGCTGGACCTGTAGAGAAACAAGCTAGTTTAGCTCCACCGTCTTCAGTTGAATTGAAATGATCGCGATACATTAACCATACAAGGAATGCTCCCATAGCTGCTCCTAACATTTGAGCTGCAATAAATAGACCTACTTTTGACCATGCAAACATACCTGCTACAGCTAAACCAATAGTTACTGCTGGGTTAATGTGTGCTCCTGAAACTGGACCTGCAACAGCAACACCTGTAAATACAGCTAGTCCCCATCCCATTGTGATTACGATCCAACCACTATTATTTCCTTTTGTTTTATTTAATACTACGTTTGCTACAACTCCGTTACCAAGTAAAATAAGTAGCATTGTTCCTAAAAATTCTGCAATAAACTCACTCATGACATTAGATTTTTTACGGTTTTTATTTAAATAAATAAACGCCAGATAGTTTCATCTTCTCAAATCAATCCATCACCTATCTGGCATTCTATCAAATAGTTTTGTTATTAATTATGCGTCTATATCCCAGTTCTTTGAACGACCTAGAGCCTTATCCCATCCGGTAAGTAATCTCTTCGCTTCGTCTTCTGGCATTGTTGGCTCGAATTTCTTATCCATTTGCCACTGTTCTTTGATATCTTCAACACCATCCCAATATCCAACAGCTAAGCCAGCAAGGTAAGCTGCTCCTAAAGCTGTTGTTTCAAGAATTTTAGGCCTATATACTGGCATATCAAGTATATCTGATTGGAATTGCATCAACAAATCATTAATAGCTGCTCCACCATCAACACGTAATTCTCTAATCTCAATACCAGCATCAGCTTCCATAGCTTTTAATACATCCGTAACCTGAAAAGCAATTCCTTCTAAAGCAGCTCTGGCAATATGTGCTGCTGTTGAACCACGAGTTAAGCCTACAATTGTTCCTCTGGCATACTGATCCCAATGTGGAGCTCCTAAACCTGTAAGAGCAGGAACCATAAATACGCCACCATTATCTTGAACCGAACTTGCTAATGCCTCTACATCTGCAGAAGACTTAATGATACCTAAACCATCGCGCAACCATTGCACAATAGCACCTCCCATAAAAATACTCCCCTCAAGACAATATGTGGTTTCACCATTAATTTGCCAACCAATGGTCGTTAACAAATTATTTTTAGATTTTACAGGCTTATTTCCTGTATTACAAAGCATAAAACAACCTGTTCCATATGTATTCTTAACCGCTCCCGGCTCAATACACATTTGCCCAAAAGTTGCTGCTTGCTGGTCACCTGCAATTCCGGAGATAGGTACTGAGTGCGCAAAAAGAGTTGTTACAGTATGTCCATATACTTCTGATGATGATTTTACTTCAGGAAGCATACTCTTTGGAATATTAAGAAGTTCTAACATTTCAATATCCCACTCTAACGTCTTTATATTATATAATAAAGTTCGACTTGCATTAGAAACGTCTGTTACATGAACTTTACCTTGTGTTAATTTCCAAATTAACCAGGAGTCGATTGTTCCAAAAGCTAACTTACCAGCCTCTGCTTTTTCTCGGGCTCCTTCTACATTATCGAGAATCCACTTTACTTTCGTTCCTGAAAAATAAGAATCGATAATCAGACCTGTCTTATCCTGAATCATATCAGCATGACCATTAGCCCTTAATTCGTCACAATATTTTGAAGTACGACGATCTTGCCATACAATAGCATTATATATAGGTTGGCTAGTTTCACGATCCCAAACGACTGTCGTTTCTCTTTGATTGGTAATACCTATACCAGCAATGTTTAAACCATTAGCATCAGCGCTCATAATAGCTTCAGCTGCAACACCGGCTTGTGTCGACCAAATTTCATTAGCATCGTGCTCAACCCATCCTGGTTTAGGGAATATTTGGGTCAATTCTTTTTGAGCAGAACTAACGACCTCACCTTTTTTATTGAAAATAATTGCTCTCGAACTTGTTGTTCCTTGATCTAATGACAGAATAAACTTATTTTTCATTTGAAGTTTAATTTTGGGTTATTGTGGTATTTAAATTTTTATATATTTCTCTTTCTTTCCTTCTCAATTCACAAGATGTAAACGATTGCAAGAAATGTTTAAAAAAAATCTCTTCTAAGATCTTACCAACTTCAACATGTATATCTCTCTGAAAAGTAAAACTTTTCTGATCTTTTTTAGAGGATGGAAGATAGGTGACTCTACACACCTATCTTCCTGGTGTAAAATGTAAGTTGATTTGCGCTGAGCTAATTTTGTGCCAAAAACTAACCGATTAATATTATTAAACTAACAATTATCCTAGTACTATAATCATTCCCGAAGTACTAACTTCCATTGCTAAACCTCATTGCAAATCAACCTGCAAACAAATTATTGTAATATATATCGAGATGCTAATTCTCTATATTCTTCAACTTGATTCTCTTCCCAAGCCTTATCGTAGCCTAGCTCTTTAGCTAATAATTCCGCTACTTTGGGAGCCATTTTTATACTTTCTTCGGCATCTAATAACAAACATCTGGTTCTACGAGATAAAATATCTTCAACAGTTCTAGCCATTTCGTATCTTGCTCCCCAAACTACCTGTGCATTGATTACCTTTAATTTTTCACTTAAGTATTCTGCTAATCCTTCTTCTTCTTTCGCAATACTTAGTATTTTTTCTTCATCTGCTCCGTAGAAATACATTGGATTTTTTAAATCAACATTTTTCTTATAGCCATGTATTTTTAAGTTTCGCGTTACTGATTTCTTTTCAGGTAGACCTCCTGTATTTGCTACCGTATTCATAACATCCTCTGCCATTTGACGGTAAGTAGTCCATTTACCTCCGGTAAGTGTTACCATTCCAGATTTTGAAACTACAATTTTATGTCCTCTCGAAATCTCTTTGGTTTTCTTTCCTTCTCCACTTGGTGCAGCTAATGGTCTCAAACCTGCAAATACACTTCTTACGTCTGATCTTTTAGGAGGTTTCGCTAAAAAGCGTCCTGCTGTTTCCAAAATGAAATTTACTTCTTCTTCCAAAGCTCTTGGCTCTAATTCAGCCGTATCTTTATGTACATCAGTCGTTCCAACTACTACTTTATTATGCCAAGGGACTGCAAATAACACACGTCCATCTGATGTTTTTGGGATCATTAATGCATAATCACCTGGAATAAATTCCTTATCTAATACCAAGTGTACTCCTTGGCTAACTTTTACGATATCACGGGCTTTTGGCTCATCCATTTTGATGATTTCGTCAACAAAAACTCCCGTAGCATTTAAAACAACTTTCCCTTCTAAAGCGTAAGTTTTACCGCTTTCCATATCTCTTACAGATACAGCATTCACTTTACCATTTGATTTTTGAATTCCCTCAACTTTCATATAGTTAAGTGCAACGCCTCCATTTTCAACAAAGGTCTGACACAAATTAATTGCTAATCTAGCGTCGTCAAATTGTCCATCATGGTATACAACTCCACCGCAAAGGTTTTCACTCTTAAGTGTCGGAATGTATTTTAAAGTACGTTTCTTAGAAAATGGTAAAGAACGGCCATAACCTAACTTACCTGCCATTAAATCATACATTGTAAGTCCTAAGGTATAGTAAGGAGTTCCCCACCACGTGTAATTAGGAATGATAAATGACTGATCTTTTACAAGATGTGGAGCATTCTGCTTCATTAAGCCTCTCTCCCTTAGTGCTTCTAATACAAGAGAAATATTTCCTTGTGCTAAGTAGCGAACTCCTCCATGGACTAACTTCGTACTTCTGCTTGATGTTCCTTTAGCAAAATCATCTTGTTCTAAAAGTAAAGTTTTATAACCTCTTGTTGCCGATTCGATAGCTGATCCTAAACCTGACGCACCACCACCAACGATGATCACATCCCACTTACGATCTAAACTCTCAATCTCTCTAATCATCTTATCTCTTTTCATATCAGCTCAATAAATTATAAATTATCTTTTTATGAACTTCTAAAGTTCCTTTTCCCAGAACTCCCAAATACTTCCATATGTATTTTCTTCATCTCGAACATTATTGCCTTTCTGTACTGTCAAAATGTCGAGGAAAAAATCGTAAAGTCGATTCCCTACTTCTAAATCAAATCTTTGATCTTCCATTGTCGAGTAATTTTATATAACAAAATAAATCCGTTTGCAAAGTACATTGTATAACTATGTAGCTTTTGAAAAAAATTGGAAGTATTACTTCCAAAGAGCTTTAACTGAGAAAGAGTAAGAACTACTTCCTTTTTGTAAACCCCTCGATACAAAGCTAAATAAAATACTTAGCTTTACAAGGTACGTAGCATTAAAATTGCTAATTTTTATTTAGACTAAAGTTTACAATACACCTAAATAGTATTGACTAATAGAACTTTAACCTTCTAAATAAATGTTAAAATATCTTAATTTAAAAAACCAAAACCGATTTAAATCAAAAAGAGCCGTACTTAAAAAGTACGGCTCTCAATATATTTTACCTAGAAATTAGTCTTCCGAATCCAACCAATTAAGGGATCGGTTAACTGCTTTTTCCCAATACTTTTTATGATGTTTTACTGTTTTTTCATCCATTTTCACATTAAATTCATTCGCAACTTTCCATAAACCACGAATTTCATCCATGTTTTCCCAAAAACCAACACCTAAACCAGCTAAATATGCCGCTCCCATCGCCGAAATATCCTTTATTTCCGACTGTACAACAGGTATATCAAAATAATCTGATTGATATTGTAGTAAAGTATTATTGACCATTGTTCCACCAGCTCTAAGTTCCGTGAAACTAATACCTGAATCTGCCTCCATGGTCTTTAAAACATCCGTAGATCTATGAGCTATTGACTCCAAAGAAGCTCTCGCAATATGTCCAATACTCGTGCTCATATTTAAACCCCAAAAGGTTCCTCGAGCATATTGATCCCAATAAGGTGCACCTAGGCCAGTAAAAGCAGGTACAATATAAATACCTCCATTATCTTTTTCTGAAAGGGCTAGTTCCTCAATTTCTTCAACAGAATGTATCAAGTTCATTTGGTCACGAAGCCACTGAATAACAGCACCTCCAATAAACACACTCCCCTCCAAAGCATAAGTTACTTTATCTCCAATTTGCCAGGCAATTGTTGTTACCAAATCATTATTCGATCTTACAATTTGATCGCCTGTATTCATCAAGATAAAACAGCCTGTGTTATAGGTATTTTTAACCATCCCCTTTTCATGGCACATTTGTCCAAAAAGTGCAGCTTGCTGATCACCACAAATACCTGCAATTGGAATATTAGTACCAAACATTGATCTTCTAGTTGTTCCATATACTTCACTCGAAGTACTAACTTTCGGCAGTAAAGATGCTGGAATATCTAACAAGTCAAGAAGTTCCTGATCCCATTTCAAATCGTGAATATTAAACAACATGGTTCTACTGGCGTTGGAAACATCTGTTACATGACATGTACCTTTAGTTAATTTCCAAATTAACCACGAATCAACAGTTCCAAAAGCAAGCTTACCTTCTTCTGCTTTTTGTCTAGCTCCGGGAATATTGTCCAACAGCCACTTAACCTTAGTTCCTGAAAAGTAAGCATCTAAAATTAAGCCCGTTTTTTCCTTTATTTTATCAGCTAAACCTCTTTCCTTAAGTTCATCGCAATACTGCGACGTTCTCCTGTCTTGCCACACAATGGCATTTCCAATTGGTTTGCCAGTTTCTTTATCCCAAAGAATAGTTGTTTCTCGCTGATTGGTGATACCAATAGCTTTTATGTCTTTTGCAGTTAAGCCTGCTTTCTCGATTACTTCTTCGGCCACTGAAGCCTGAGAATACCAAATTTCGTTAGCATCCTGTTCAATCCAACCTGGCTTAGGGTAATATTGTTCGTACTCCTTTTTTACTTGAGCAACAATTTCACCATCCTTATTAACAATTAAAGCTTTCGATACAGAAGTTCCTTGATCCAAGGATAAAATATAGCTTTTCATACCTTTACAATTGACTGGTTTTCATAAAATTATCACACACTCTCTAGAATCCTTGTAATCGAAAGATTTAAAGAATCTACATACTCTTTCATAACCTTTAAATGAGCCGTTCCCTCATCGGTAAGTTTATAATATTTTCGAGGTATACCTGTATCCATTTCAGCCCATTCGGACGTAACCAGTTTTTCTTTCTTCAACCTGTTTAGAAGTGGATATATAGTTCCTTCAGCAATTTCAAGTGAGGTAAACTGGTTCATATCACTTATGAGTTCGTAACCGTAACAAGGACGTGAGCGCAATAGTAAAATGATAATATATTCAAGTAACCCCTTTTTATATTGGGATTTCCATTTGGCAATAAAATATAAGTTAATGTCTTCGTTCATAGTTTAACAAACATATAAAAAAACACCTAGTTTTACAAGATACTTTGTAAAAACAGGAAACTTAATAAATAAGTTAGAATTCAATTTCGACCATTAAAGTAGACTATATTTTCATATTACTGAACAAAACAAAGTATTATTTTAAGGAAACCTCAACCCGATAATTTGTTTCCTTTTGTTGATCCGAAATATTCTTTAAATCAGATGTACTCACATCAAAACAGTCAATAGGAAGCAATAAACTATCCTTCATATAGTTGCGAAGATTTGAATTTCGATCTTCCAGTTGTTTTTCAAACAATTTGTCCAACTCTTGTTCTCCAATCATCTTTACACAATTAGAGATTAATGAATCCTGATTTATTGGAGCTAGCGCTTGATTAATAAAACTATGAAATTCAATATTATTTCTAGCCCAATTAAATAATTCATCAGCTTTCATTGAAATTTCACCCTGCCCGTTATTTTTATAAAATAAATTAGCACATTCCTGTATTGCAAACAAATTTCTTTCTTCTTCCGGATTTGTTTCCTGAGTAAACGAAAACTTCAACTCAGTCTTCTTTTTAGAAATTTTTGCAATTTGCTTCAATCGCTCTTTTTGAATATCATTTACATGACTCTCCAAATAATTAAACGGAAGCGATTTGATGTTATCTGGATTTGTTCCTGTCAAACTTCCTAACATACCGAATGGCTTGGTAGCTGTTTTCACTAAAAAGTTCATTAACGTTTTCCAAATAATTTTCCCTACTCCAAACTTCGGGTCCTGCGGATTACCACTCACAGGTAGATCAAAGGCTATAATATCGTTCTGATCTTTTAGCAAATAAAGAGCTAAACGAACTGGAGTTTTTATCGTATTCGGATCCTTTGTTTTATTCCCAAATTCAATTTCAGAGATTCTTAAATTATTCTGATTTGTTAATTGAGTTGGCGTCATATCAATACTACAAGAATAATTAAATTTACCTTGTGTTATTGGTCTGGCAATATAATATTCTGTATATGGCGAAAAACTCATTAAATCCATTTGTTTCACCTTTCCCTCGAAATCAAAATCAAAGTAATTTATCAAACTAAAATTCAGTTTGCCTGATGAATTTCCACTTCCATTTAAATTCATTGAATACTTTACAGGAACGCTTGTTGCTTTCTCTGTAATTTTGCCCATTTCCACAGCCATATTACTCAAGGAATAAACAAATTTTCGATTTAGGGTATTGTCTTCAAATTCCACAAATCCATTTGAAAGTATTAGCGTATCAATTTGATAATACAATGGGGCAGATTCCTCTTCAATAACAATTGAGTCAGTCAACAAACTATCTGAAATCATTACCGGCTCAAAAATAGTCTCAATATTACTTTTATCTGTATTTAGTGCGGTATATAATTCTACAGAATCAAGCTCAATACTAGCAATTTCATAATGAGATGACCCTAAATTAATCGAATCCAAATTCACGTTTACTGTTTTTGCAGCAACAAACCGTTTATCTTTCTCATCAGTCAACTCAAAATCATTTAACTTCACAAGACCATCAATGATCACATCCTTAAAATTACTCATACTACCATCTATATGAAGTTGAGTATTCACCTTTCCTTGTAGTGAATTAACTCTCATATATTCTTTAAGGTAAGCCACAAAAGGACTAATATCAATATTGCTTACACCTAAATCGATAGAATAGCGTTCTGTAGCATGATCAACATCAGCACTAATATATACATTACCTTCTTTCCCCATTGAAAAATCAACACCCATTTCTGATTTTTCATTGTTCCACGCGATTAACGGCAAGGCTAGATTAATATCTTTTAAATCAATCTCATTATCCTTATCGGTATCCATGTATCTAAGGGCACCATTTTTAAACTCAATATTATGAATGGCAAACTTAAGTATCCGCTTATCTTCCTGAATATCAACACTATTCACTTCGACTTCTTGTTCTTCTATCAGATCATCAAAATTAAATCCTTGCTCGTTCTGAATAACTGAAAGATCCAATCCATCCAGGTAAATTTCACTTACAGCATATTCTCCTGCAAGTAAGCTCCATGGACTAACATTTATATACAATTCATCAAAGGCAACAAATAAATCTTTTTCATTTTGTTCGTACAGTTTAAAACCAACTACCCGAACCGCTACTTTTGCATAATTAAAATGCAATTCTGTAAGCTCCAGCTTACGCCCTACTAACTCTTTAGAATTTTTATTAATCCAGTATTTCACTGCAGTTGAAAGCAATAAAAAAACAAGAAAGAGTACAAATAAAATTGAAACTCCTATTATTCTGCCCTTGGTAATTTTCATCATAAAACCTTAAAATATATTCCAACAAAAATAAGAATTACATCATATACTTTTCATAAAATTCCATTTAATATTCTCCAAAATGCACAAAAAAAGGGAGACCAAAGCCTCCCTTATATAAAACCACATTATATGGTCTAATGATTGTAAACATGAACATCTCTCTGAGGAAATGGGATACCAATATTGTTCTTATCGAATTCTTTCTTAACGGTCTCTTGCATAAAAAAGAAAACAGTCCAATAATCAGCAGCATTTACCCATGCTCTTACTGTAAAATTAACAGAACTATCTGCTAATTCAGAAACAGCTATAAAATGAGCAGGATCTTTCAAAACACTTTCGTGATTAGCTAACAAACCATCCAAAATACCTTTGGCTTTATCAATATCATCAGTATAACCAATTCCAAAAGTCATATCCACTCTACGTGTTGGTTGAGTTGAATAATTAACCATTGAACCTGTTGACAAACCACCATTAGGAATAATAATTGTTTTATTATCTAACGAAAGCAAAATCGTATTAAAAAGCTGAATTTCCTGAACAACACCAAGATACCCTTGAGCTTCTAAAACGTCTCCTACTTTAAAAGGCTTAAAAATTAAGATCATAACTCCACCTGCAAAATTTTGCAAGGTTCCCGACAAAGCCATACCTACGGCTAAACCAGCTGCTGCTAATATTGCAATAAAAGAAGTCATTTCAACTCCCACCATTCCAACAACGGTAATAAATAACATCACCTTTAACAAGATTGTTAACATACTCATAAAAAATGGTCGCAAGGTTGCATCCACATTTCTACTTTCCATTAAGCGTCCTATTCCTTTACAGATAATTTTAATAATCCACAATCCAACAAGGAGAGTTACAATTGCCAATAATAATTTTGGAGCGTACTCCATTGCCATATTTACTAATTGGTCAGATTTTCCTATAATAGCGTCAAAATCCATTTTCTTTTTTATTTTAGTGATTATTTAATAAACATTTCAAATTCTACTCTTCTATTAAGAGCCCTACCCGCTGCAGTAGCATTGGTTGCAATTGGCTCAACTTCACCAAAACCTTTTGCTACAATTCTATTCGCATCGATACCTTTTTCGGTTAGGAATTTTTTAGTTGCATTGGCTCTCTTTTCTGATAAAATTCTATTCATTTCATCTTTACCTTGGCTATCGGTATAACCAGAAATCTTTAAAGAGTATGCTGGGTAGTTGTTCAAAATTTCAACAACTTCATCTAAAATTTTTCTAGACTTAACTGTTAAAACGTCTTTACCTGAAGAGAAATGAACATTTTTAGCTGCAAACTCAAGCTCTTTTTGCACCTCAGCCTTAACTTCTGGGCAACCATAATTACTTGACAAACCAGCAACTTCAGGACACTTATCTTCCTCATTTACTACACCATCTTTATCATTATCAAGTGCACAACCGTTTACATCCACTTTATAACCTGGCTTCGTTGTTGGACATTTATCTTTTGAATCAATTACACCATCACCATCAGTATCAGGGCAACCCTCAAAAGCTTTTAATCCTTTTACTGTTGGACACTTATCTTCTGAATCTTGAACGCCATCACCATCAGAATCAGGACAACCATCAAACTGAACTAATCCTTTTACATCAGGACACTTATCCTTTTTATCAGCTACTCCATCACCATCAGAGTCTGGACAACCATCTAACAAAGGATCTCCTGCTAACATTGGACACTCATCCATATAATCGGCTACTCCATCACCATCAGAATCAAGTGGACAACCTTTTTTATCAACAGCAACTCCAGAAGGAGTTCCAGGGCATTCATCTCGCTTATCACTTACTCCATCACCATCAGAATCAGCTGATTTACCAAAACTGTAAATTACACCAATTGTATTGTGCATGAATTTATCATGATACGCCTCAGTATCCCTTTGCTTATTTTTATAACCATCATACTTGTCGTTTAATGGATAGAATATTCCAGATTCGACAGCAACACTCCATCGATCATCTATTTTAAATGTCAATCCTGCTCCATAATAGAAGTTAATGTTGTCATATTTCTGTTTAAAACCTCCTCCCATAACATTGCCTTTCGCATTCATGTTAGTATAACCAAGTCCTGCTACAAGAAAAGGAGAAATAACAGCGTCTTCTTTTAATAGATAACCATTATTGAATTTGTACTTCATGTTTAAATTCGCATTGAACATCCAGTCATCAAAATAACCTAATGTCCCACTCGACTCTACATTAAAGTAACTCAATCGAACAAGTGCATCGAATGAAGGATTTAAATAGCGATTTAGAGTTGCCGACCCGATTAATGGTTCAGTATTTTTGAATTTCCAAAAATCATTGGCAATATCGCCTTTGTAATCATTAAAGTTTAGGTACAATCCTACGCCCCATTTTTGGTCGGCGTTTTGGGCTTTTACTAGCGGGGAAATAAAAATAGCAAGCAATAGTACAATTGCTATTCTTAGGTGTTTTTTATGCATAGTTTAATTATTAGGTAACAATTTATTTAAAAAATATAATCAGGAAATTGATTTCCTTCTACTAAAATTAAATAAATTTAATCTAAATAAAAAACTACATAAAAAAATTATTTCAAAAATTTGATTAACGTAACATTAATAATTTAACAAATTTTAAACTCTCAAAGTAATAACTACTAATTATTTGACAAAAAAAAGGGAAGCAGTAAGCTTCCCTTTTTTTATATCTTAATATCTCGAACTATCATTATTTTTTCTTCTTCTATCTCTAAAAGATTCTTTGCCTCGGTCAGAACCACCACGACTTCGATCAGAACTACCACGACTTCTATCACCTCTGTCACTTCTAGGTCTTCCCTTACGATGACTGCTTTCTGTTGGACGTTCTCCAGAAACTTCAATACGAATTTTTCTGCCACCTACTTCAGCACCAGCAAAACCTTTGATAATTTCTTCTGTGAATTCTTTGGATACATCGAAGAATGAGAAAACACCCTTAAGGTCAACTCTTCCTACATTTTTCCCGCGAACTCCACATTGCTTATGAATCAAATTCAGCAGACTAGGAACATCAATACCATCTTTACGACCAATATTAATGAATAAACGATCTTCAGTACTTTCTGCTCCGTCATTCTGACGAACACGTTTCTGAGTAGAAGATCTCATATTTAAGTCCTGAGCATTCTTATAGTAATCCCAGAATCGATTAAACTCAAGAGAAACGAATTTTTTGATAATATCTTCTCTGCTTAAATCGGCCAATTCACCATTTATAGCTTCGAAATATGTCTCAATATTGTTTTCTTCCAAGCTTACTTCCTTTATACGATTCATAAAGTGAAGCAATTGTCTTTCACAAACTTCTTCTCCATTAGGGATTTTAACTTGTTCGAAATCCATCTTCAATCTGCGAGATAAATCTCTTACTCTTCTTTCGTCACGAGGCGTAACAAGAGCAATTGAAATACCTTTTTTACCTGCACGAGCTGTACGACCAGAACGGTGTGTGTAAAACTCTAACTCATCTGGTAAATTGTAATGAAGCACGTGAGATAAATCATCAACATCGATACCACGAGCAGCAACATCAGTAGCTACAAGTAACTGCAATGATTTGCTTTTAAAACTACGCATGACTCTGTCACGCTGAACCTGAGACAAATCTCCATGTAAAGCATCAGCATTATATCCGTCTTTCATCAGCAACTCTGCAACTTCTTGAGTTTCCTTACGAGTACGACAAAAAATGATACCATAGATATCAGGATAAAAGTCAACAACACGCTTCAACACATTATAACGATCTCTATTGTTCATCAAATAATATTGATGCTCAATATTCTTATTCGTTGTGTTTGCTGTTCCAACAGTAACTTCTACCGGATCAGTCATGTAGTTTTTAGAAATACGACGAACCTCATTGGGCATGGTTGCTGAAAACAACCATGTTAATTTATCATCAGATGTAGAAGAAAGGATTGAATCAATATCTTCCTTAAATCCCATATTCAACATCTCATCAGCCTCATCAAGAATAACATATTCTACTTTTGATAAGTTGATAGCTTTACGTCGTATAAGATCTAACAAACGACCTGGAGTTGCAACAACAACGTGTGCACCTCTTCTAATCTTTCTAATCTGATCGTCGATACTTGCTCCACCGTAAACATTCACAACATTTAAGTTCAAAATGTTTTTTGAGAATATTTTAAGATCATCAGCAATCTGAATACCTAATTCACGTGTTGGAGATAAAATAAGAGCCTGTGGAATCTTCTCATCCGGCTCAATTAATTGTAACAATGGCAGGCCAAATGCTGCCGTTTTACCCGTTCCCGTCTGTGCTAAACCAACAAAGTCACTTCTTCCTTCTAAAAGAACAGGAATTGCTTTTTCTTGAATAGCTGTTGGAGTTGTGAAGCCTAATTCTTTGATAGCTCCTAGGATAGCCTCAGAAAGGCCAAGATTTTCAAATGAATTCATTCTATAAAATTTATGAGCCGCAAAGGTACAAATTAAATAACGAACTCAGCCATCTTTTATAGTATTATACGAATGAAGTAAAAACAAGAAGAACTGAAGAAATAGAAAATATATTTTATACTGAAAATAAAATACTTATAAATCAATTATTTGTATTTGTAAAAAGCCTAACTTCTTACAAGCATAAAAACAAGTTCTGACTTAATTACAGAAGGCAATTCGATCTTTCTTAATTCTAAACTTCTAAGCCAAGCTTCCATTTCCTTCTCTTTTAAACTATACAGCACTTCACGAAATTCATCGATTTGATCATCATTGTAATCATTTTCTTCAAAATTTCTATAAACATCCAATTCTTCATCTTCATAATAAATGATTTCTTCAGACATCTTATTCAACAAGTCCGTTTCACATACTTCGTGAGCCCCACAACATTCTTCCAATGGTTCGGCAGCTACCTCAACCTCTTCTTCTCCTTTGTTCGATTTCCAACGCTGACCAATATAGGTTGTCAGAAATGCGACTCCTGCAATTGCAACAATTGCTATCAATAAAACTTCCATGGCTACAAAGCTAGATATTCACATTTAATAAATCAAAATAATCAAAGACTACTTTTTCACACCAACAAAACGAATTAGCATCGCCTTCCCTTTGTGCAATTCTCCTTCAGATAATTCAGCCTCAAGTTCTTCCAACATCAAAGAATCGAATTCTCTAAAATCATTTCTAATCTCTGCTAAACTATACAGCATATCTTCATTTCTTGGTCCGCCTGTACCTCTTCCAAGTTGAAGCTTAGAAAACACCTCGAGAATAAGAACACCGCCTGACTTTAAAGAATCTGAAAGGAACTGATGTGCAAGTGGCCTATCTTTTGAATGCAGATGCAAGTAGAAAAAACCAATTGCATCGTACTTTTCTTGAACAGTCTCATGATCTAAAATACTCGAAAGATAGAAATCCACCTCAACATTTTGAGATTTTAAAAACTCTTGAGCATTTTCAACAGCTTGATCACTGTAATCAAAAGCATCAACCTTCCAGCCTTGACGAGCAGCATGAGCCGCGTTTCGCCCCTCACCATCTCCAGGTAATAATATTGAAGCAGGCTTGAATCTTGCTAACTGTTCCTCGAAAAACAAATTAGCTGCTGTTCCATAAATATATTTCGATTCAGCATAACGCTGATCCCAATGTTCCTTCATCTATTTATGTCTAAACTTATTTTGAAAGCGCCTTCTCGTATTCTTTTTTGTATAGATTAACCTGATTGGTAAGCTTCTCTATTTCAGCTTCATTCTGCTCTTTTACTTTTCTCAACCAGTTTAATTTTCCATCTTTTTCAAGAATTTCACTTTTCAAGGTGCTTATTTCATCATCCTTTTGCTTTAAAGCATCTAAAGCCTTTCTCGCTTCTGTTGCAACTTTCTTCTTCTCCCATTCAGCTTCAACGCCAGCTGTCTTTATATCTTGGCTCAATTTAGAAGACTCTTGCTTTAGAACACTAATTTGCTTTAACAAACCAGAAATTTGCACATTGTTTTCCTCATTTCTATTTAAAGCAGAATTGTATTTATCTAAAGTTTCCAACAAGCGTACTTTTAGCTCTGTAGTATCAGACGCTAAGCCCATTAACTCAGTACTTAAATCATCAATCTCGGTATTTTTCATTGCATTACTCTCCGACATGCTATTTTTCATCTCGTTATACTCTGATAAAGTTTGATCCAATTTAGAATTCAACTGATTGATTTGTTTTCCTTTTTTAGAATTTTCTTTATCAAGAGCAACAACTTTAGCATCACTACGTCTTTTTGCATATTCCAACTCTTCGTATTTCTTTTTAGATACAACACATGAGAATAGGAATAAAGGAAGTAAGGACAGGGCTAATATTTTCTTTTTCATAAGATCATTTTTTAATAACAGATATGTAAACCAAATCTAAACTTTGTTCGGTAATTTGTCTACTTATAGCAAACGAAGATATTTCTATTTCAACGAAAAATAAACAGATATCATAAAAATTAACATTTTTTATCATGAAAACTGATCATACCCCTTTTCTAAACCTATCATAAACATATCTTTGTAGTATAAACTCAATTCCGAAACGAAAATACAAAATGAAGTTTAAATTTAAATTATCATTTTATGGCAAGAGAATTGATAGTACTTCTAAATATCAATAAGACTGAACAAATACACATACCTATGCAAAAATACTTTATCCTATTACTTTCAACAATATTTCTTTCTCTATCCGCTTTAGCGCAAGAAGATCAAGAAACACCTAAAATAATTCGAATTGTTGGAAAATTAACCAATGACAAAACGAACGAGCCAATTCCTTTCGCGAATGTTGGCGTAATCGGATCCTATATTGGAGCAGCTTCTAATTTAGATGGAATTTTTGAGCTTAAAATACCGGGGAAACTTATAGATCAAACCATACAAGCGTCAGCCGTTGGGTTTTCGACCTTTTCAAAAAGCGTTAGATTGTGCATGGGTGGAGACACCTTAAAAATAGATCTGACCCCTCAAAATTATAGCATTGCAGAGGTTGAAGTGATGGCTGAATCCTTAGTCTTGAAAAAAAGAATTAAAACTGCTATTGAAAGAATTCCAGACAATTATCTTCAAACGCCATTCAATTATGATGTTTATTATCGTTCAGAAAAATTTAAAAACGAGAAGCTAAATCGACTTAGAGAAGCTGCAATTCGCATTTATGATGACAAAGGCTATCAAAGAGCCGATGCATATCAGGTATTTAAAGAAAGAGGATACAAATTTTTGCAAGTTCGAAAAAACTTTGAAACAGCATCTCTGGCCGACGGATCAACTTATTTGGATGAATTACTAGAGATGGACATTGTTCGTGGCCGTGGAAACATTTTAAATGGCAATCATCTTGATTTCTATGATTTAAAACTTGAGCAAATTACAGCCTATGAAAATGACTCTATTTGGGTAATTGGATACAAAAGCAAAAGACCAATATTAAGTAATACCGGAGATTATTACGCAACTGAATATTCGGGTAAACTGTATATTAAAATTAAAGATTTTGCAGTTGTAAAAAATGAAACTCATGTTGTTGCCAGCAATTATTCAACTCAAGGAAGAAGTTTCTACGTAAACGAGGAAAGACAAAAATGGAAGCCGATTAAAGTAGAATATGATTTTAGTGTTACCTACAAAAAGCATTCGGGCAGATATTATTTAAGCTATGTGAATTATAAGCGTCACCACAAAACAAAAGACAAAACGACGCATGACATTTCCACAATGGATGTCAACACCGAAATGTTAATCACAAAAATCAATACAGCTAAACCTGAAATTATTGAAAAAAGAGCCTATTATGAAAATATGCCTTACGATAAAAAATTCTGGGAAAGTTATAATATCATTTTCGATGGAGAATAAGAAAAGAGGCTTCGGCCTCTTTTTTCTTTTATTTAATGATCGCAAATATTAACTGATCAAGAAATTCATCATTTTTATAAACCGCCTTCTTTAGCCTTGCCTCATGAACAAATCCCGCTTTTTCGAGCACTTTTACTGATCCAATATTACCATCAAAAACATTAGCATATAAACGTATAATACCCATTTCGGAGAAAGCATATTCTACCATCTCTTTTACAACAGAAGTCATAATTCCCTTGTTCCAGTATTCGCGCCCAATCCAATACCCCAACTCTGCCGACTTGCAAAATACGTCTTCTTGCATTTCAATGCCAACACAACCTACAACTTCACCATTTACCTCAATTGCCCGAAAGCAACCCTTAACTAGGTTGTTTGCAAAATAAATCCATCTTCTTGCATCGCTATGCGTGTATGGATAGGGAAAACTATTCTTTAAAAACCGAACCACATCAAGATCACTAGCATGTTTTACCAAATCCTTTTCGTCACCTGTTTTCCATTTTCTTAGTTGAATGCAAATTTCATCCGTTTTTGTTATCATTCCTTGTACTTTAAACATGAGGTTTACTACAAGTTCGAGAAAAATAAACAGATATCAATCACAATTATGCAAAAAAAAAGCCGCCTTAAAATAAGGCAGCTCTCTGAAATGTATCGAAGATTTATTCTTCTTCTTTTGTTTCTTCCTCAGTTTCAACTTCAATCAACATATCGTTCTCCTGAAGAATATTATACCATTGGAAGATTTTTTTCATGTCTGAAACATAAACTCGATCTTCATCATAGTTTGGTAAAACTTCTCTCATATAAGCTTTCAACTCATTTCCTGAAGATTTGTGATTAATTGCTTGTCCACCCTCTTCTTTTTCTTTGATACTCTTGAAAACCTCTTGTAATTGAAGATCACCTTCCTCAGTAAAAATAGCGATATCTTCTAAAGCCGAAATTTTTGAAGTCGCATGTGCAGGCATACGTTTCTTATCGATTAAAGATTCTACGATAAAACCACTTTTCGAGTTTGAAACTAGTTTGAACAATCCAGGCTGTCCTGATATAGCTAATATTCCTTTCAACATATTGTCATTTTTTTAGTTGGAAGCACAAAAATAAAATTCCAGTTGATTAAAAAAAACTAAATACTACTCTTTTTTAACCCACAACCTTCAATATTATGCAAATGCTCTTTCTTTTTTTATTTTTTCGTAAGCCTCACTTACTTTTTGAAATTTTTCTTTTGCAGCCTTTTGCACATCTTCACCCAAATAACTCACTTTATCAGGATGATATTTAACAGCCATTTTACGATAAGCTTTTTTCACTTCATCATTCGATGCTTCTCGTGTTAGTCCCAGAATTTTATAACTAGATTCTGTAGACTGTATGAACATCGACTTGATTGAGTTATAATCTCCTGTCTGAATTCCTAAATAGTAAGAAATCTTATCAATGGTAATCAACTCTGAATCCGAAACCTGTCCATCTGCCTGAGCTATTCCAAAAAGAAAGTGCAACAACTGCAAACGAGAAGAATAGTCGAGGTTATGCCCTATTTGTTGACACACTTGCTCTACTGCAATATTTTGCTTTAAAATATCACGAAGCATGGTTATTGCTTCACTAGCGCGCCCTAAACCAAAACTTTTTACCAAGTACGACTTTACGTAATCTAGTTCAACTTTTAGAATTTTGCCATCTGCCTTCATAACAGCAGCTACAAGAATCAATAAACTCATTACAAAGTCACCTTGCCTGGTTGCTCCTCTAGAGTTACCCTTCTCAATTTCTACGCTATCCAATGCTGATCCCAACAACAATCCTAAAATTCCACCCACTGGACCCAAAAAAGCCCAACCAAGTCCACCAGCAATCCATTTTCCGTATTTTCCCATTCTGTGGTATTATTCTAATCTAAATATCTTTCAAAGAAAATAAAAGAAAACCTAAGTAGAAATCGCAAACGCAAAAAAGTGGTTCTCTTAACAAAGTTTAACAGCTAATAGGCTCTACTTAGCCAATAGATCTAATTTCTTTATCGATTAAAACAATTTGAGGAAGAATCAATTCATTATTATTATAAATGACAAAGTCAGATTTTTGAATTCTCTCTACATCAGGTAATTGATTTGCGATTCTTTTCTGAACCAATTCCCTACTCGAAGAATCTCGTTTCATCACTCGTTGAATTCGAATTTCCTCTTCTGCACTCACCGTAATAATTTTATCGAAATTGCGATACAAGCCAGTATCGAAAAGTATTGCCGACTCTTGTATAACATAGCTAAGATGAGCATGCTTATCACTCCACACTTTAAAATCTTCCCTAACTGCTGGATGAACAATTGAATTGATATCACTTAAAGCCTTTGAGTCGTTAAATACAATATCCGCTAAGCGTTTTCGATTTAAATCACCTTTTAGGCTATACACATCTTCTCCAAATCGAGCAGTTAACTTCTTTCGAACATCGCTACTCGTATTCATCAATCTTTTTGCTTCAATATCCGACACATAAACAGGAACACCAAGCATTTCAAAAGCCTTAGCGACAATTGATTTCCCTGAGCCAATTCCTCCAGTCAATCCAACTTTCAACATATTAAAAAGATATAAATGGTAGATCAATCATACTTTACTTAATTGATTTCTTTTTTTCAATAAGATAAGTAACATCTTGTGGATAAAATCGCACATTAGACACGAATGTAGGCTTTCCAATTAAACTAATAGCTAATCGATTGCTCTCTGTAGATAACGTCTGCTTGTAGTCAACCACAAAATCAAAATGGTCTGCAGAAACATTATCGTATCTTTTTAATCCAACAAAATAAGACACTTTTACATCTCTTGGGAAAAGTCTTATTACTAAAGAATCGGGTAAGTTATTTGCTCTTATTAGAACTGTTTTTTTTGCTTCGGTAAATTGCTCCACAGGAACAGTAACCTCAATTTTCTTTTGTAAAAACTCAATGCCTTTCTTCTCCTTTAGATCAACATTCTTTTTTACTGTTTTATCCAAATCTGATAAAACCAATAGTTCAGTCTCTACCTTAAAAATAGTATCTAGTATCGAACTAGGTCCCTTCACAACAACGCTATCTTGACTAAGAGAAATTTCCCCTCCTAACATGTATTGCTGTTCAAAAGCATTCGAAATATTTAATTGAATAGGAACTTTTTTCTCCAAAATTGGTGAAAGTTCAAAAACAATAGTGTCTGGAGATATTGATTGCAATCGGATACTTGAAGACAATTCTTTCTCAAATCGATTTGTGATTTGAGAAGTTAGTAAATGATACTTTTTAATCGATTCATTCTCTAAACGATTATTCGTATACTTATTTACATCAAAAGGATTAGAGAGAAAGGCGGTACTCAATTTGTATCTTAACAGATCAAAGCCAAAAGCGGTAACCTTTAGGGTTAAACGACTTGGCAATTCATTCGTTAAAACTTTACTCTTTGGCAGATTAACATACCTTACCGGGTAATTCACATTGGTTGTGTATTCTTTGCTAAGAGCATTTAGAAACCAAAATATGGTAGCAATTCCCACAAAAAACACATATACAAGTAATTTCTTATTTGATGTGATTTTTTCTGGATCGAAAAACGCTTTTATCTTTTTAAAATCAAAAATATCCAATGCTTAGGGAATTTAAAAAAAAGACTGTGCTCCAAAGAACACAGTCCAGTACAATTATTTTTGAGCTACATCACTCATATCTTTAACTACTGCTGCCTTATCAATTTTCAAACGGTTCTGTCCTTCAACCTCCATGATAATAACACGCTCTTGAATCTCAAGAACTTTTCCGTAAATTCCACCTGTAGTAACAACCTTATCACCTTTTTTCAAGTCTTCACGAAATTTCTTCAATTCTTTCTGCTTTTTCATTTGAGGTCGAATCATGAAAAAATAGAATACCACAACAATTAAAACCAAAGGTACAAATTGCATGATTGGGTTTTGCCCTTCTGCAGGCTGTGTCATCAATAAGATGTTCAGTAAATTATCCATTTTAATCCTAAATTTTAAGGCCTATTGGCCATATTATAAATATACAAACTTATTCTAGTTAACTTCTGCTGTAATTTTCAATTCTTTATTCCCCGAAAGGGTATTGCAAAAAATCGTAATTACCTTATACTGTTTTCCATACCTACCTTTAGAATTAAACTCAATTGATATGGATGACTCCTCACCCATTTTAATAGGCTCTTTCTTCCATTTAGCCACAGCACAGCCACAACTGGTCTCAATATTGGTAATTATTAAATCTTTCTCTCCTACATTTTTAAAGAAGAAATCATGAACAACAATCTCACCTTGAGAAATCTTTCCAAATTTATGTATTTCTTTAGTAAACTCAAATTTAGGGTAGCCATTCAATAGAATATTCTGCTCAGATTTTTCACCTTCTTTTAATTCTTTCTCTCCCTTGTTATTTTCACCATTCATACATCCCGAAAAACATAGAGACAAAATTAGACAGAAAGAAAAAACAAGATTATTTACAGACAATATTCTATTCATTTATTTCGGACCTTAAATTCGTGGTCGAATGTACTAATTTTTAATGGAAAACATCTTGGCTATGAATACAAAAAATGCGCAAACCTTACGGTCTGCGCATTTGAGTCTATCTATTGACCTATTCTATTTTCCACCAATCAATCCTCGTCCTACTTTTTTAACGGTACCATTCTCCTTTAACTCATTAACTAATTTATCTAAAATTCCGTTAATAAAGTTACTACTATTTGAAGTGCTATAGTATTTAGCAATTTCTAGGTATTCGTTAAAACTCACCTTAACTGGGACACTTGGAAACTCTTTAATTTCGGTAAGAGCTAATTCCATAATAAGAATATCCATATAGGCAATTCTTTCCAAATCCCAATTTTTAGTGTTCTTATTAATCAAGTCCAAATGATCTGCGTGATTAATAATCGTTTTACGAAATAATGTCTTTACAAATTCTTCGTCATCACTATCTTTAAACAAGGACATTAAAGAAGTATAAGTATCGTCATTTTTAGTGAATCCTTTAATCGTCTTTACAACCATACTGATAATAAATTCAATCTCATCATTCCAATAGATACTCTTCTCTTCCATTAATGAGTAGAAATCTTCATCAGCAGCAATAATGTGTGTAAAAAATTTCTCTACAAATTTCTTATCGGCATTATAGCTTTTATCTTCTGATTGCATATACTCCATATACAATTCAGAATTCAACAATTTCTCACGTACAATTCGAACATAGTCCTCCTGATCATTCCAATTAATGGTATGAGAATCTGAATAAGAATTCAACTGAATATTATCAGCTAACTGCTTAATTACAGCATTATCAATAAATCTTGTATTAGGATTAAGGTCTTCATGAGAAGGAATAATTTTACTTCTTGATTTCTCAATTTTCTTTTCAGCTATAAAGGCAACATCTACAAGCAGTAGAAGTAGATAATGATATAAATCGTAAGCTTTTCCAATACTGAAAAACAACTCTTTTTCTGCTTTTGCTAATGAACGATCATCATTCTTGTAATAAGCGTAAAGCATTTGTAACACTTTTACACGCAGCAATCTTCTACTAATCATACTTTTAAAGAACTTTTCAATTATATTATGTGGCTGCAAAAATAGGCTTTTTTTACTTGCCCACAAGGGAAATTGGAGAATTAAGACAAAATATTTAAATCTAATCCAACTATAACTTTACATATAGTTTTTCATCTATTATATTTATTTTGCGCTGAAAAGGTTTGCATACTCATTTTAAATAAGAAAATATTCAATAATTAATTACATATTAATATTAAGAAGTACTTATATTTTTTTATTTTTGAAATGCAATAATCAAAATAAATAACAAATTTATTTGAAATGGAAGGTTACGATAAAAAGGAAGGATTTGAAAAACATAATCGCGATGAAATATTTTCAAACGCGGTAAGAGCGGGGAAAAGGACTTATTTTTTTGATGTAAAAGCAACAAAGAAAAACGACTATTACTTAACAATCACCGAAAGTAAAAAACGTTACGACAAAGAAGGCAATTTTTCTTTTGAGAAACACAAAGTATTCTTGTACAAAGAAGATTTTGATAAATTTGCTGATGGCTTGCTAGAAGCAATCGATTTTATCAAAACTACTAACTTAGAAAAGGAAAACGAAGAAAAAGAACTTGTTAATTCTGAATACAGTGAACCTGCTACGATCATTGATGGTATTGAAACAGATTCTTTCACAAATGTTGAATTTGAAGATCTAACAGAATAATTCTACTAAAATATTTAAAAGCTGTCTTTCACGGACAGCTTTTTTTTTGCTTTTTTTTAAACAAATACGAAAAAAAAATTCATGCTAAACCAGTGCTTCAGCTAAAAATCTTACTTTTGCAACATTGTGCTTATTTAGTCTAAACCTAAGAACCTAAATTATAAAATACCTAGAAGTAGGGATTGCAACTAAATCTTTTTTCCTATACGTTTGACATATATTAGTAACAATATTTTTTTTAACTAATAACTGCAATAAATCGGCTAGTACATTAAGTAGATAGCTAAACCAAGTTCTAAGAAACATGGTTAATTGTAGATACGAAATAAAAACGCATGAAGCTTTCCGAATTATCTGATAGTCAAGAGGCAATTATTACAAAAGTTCAGGGACATGGAGCCTTTCGGAAGAGAATTACCGAAATGGGATTTGTGAAAGGAAAGCAAGTTACCGTAGTAAAGAATGCTCCCTTAAAAGACCCTGTAGAATATCAAATTATGGGATATGAAGTTTCACTAAGAAGAAGCGAGGCATCCTTAATTGAGGTAATCACGAAAGAAGAAGCCAAAAATATCAAAGTAAATGATTTTGAAGGCACCATAAGTGACGACATTCTAAAAACATCAGCAAAAGAAAAAGGGAAAAATATACATATTGCCTTGGTTGGCAACCCCAACTCTGGAAAAACAACATTGTTTAATTTCGCATCCGGATCAAAAGAGCATGTTGGCAACTACAGTGGTGTTACGGTTGATTCCAAACAAGCCAAAGTAAATCAAAATGGTTATCAATTTGAAATTACCGATTTACCTGGAACCTATTCGTTAACGGCATATTCTCCTGAAGAACTGTTTGTTAGAAAATACATCATGAGCGAACGTCCTGATGTAGTTGTTAATGTAGTTGATGCTTCCAATTTAGAAAGGAACTTATACCTAACAAGCCAATTAATTGACATGGATATTAAGGTAGTAATTGCTCTTAATATGTACGATGAATTGGAACAGAAAGGTGCCAACTTCAATTACAAAGAACTTTCCAAAATGCTTGGCATTCCAATTATCCCAACAGTTGGTTCAAAAGGCATTGGCGTTACAGAACTTTTCGACAAAATTATTAATGTTTATGAAGATCTTGATCCTATTGTTCGTCATATTCACATCAACTACGGAAACTCAGTAGAAGAATCCATTTCAAACATACAAAGGGAGATCAAAAAGGACCCTAAACTATGTGCTAAAGCCTCTCCTCGATTCTTATCGGTTAAACTTCTTGAATCGGATGAAAGTGCACGTTTTATGGTGAAAGAAAGTGATCACCATTTTGAAATAAAAAAAACAGCTAAAGAAGAAATACAGAAGCTAGAAAAAGAGTTTAGTGAAGTTTGTGAAACCGTTATTACTGATGCTAAATACGGCTTTATTGATGGCGCGCTAAAAGAAACATATACCGAAAATCCAATTAAGAGGAGAAGAAAAACAGCAATAATAGATACGTTTCTAACTCACAAACTTTTTGGTTTTCCTCTGTTTTTCTTTTTCATGTTCCTAACTTTCTATGCCACATTCAACTTGGGGCAATACCCAATGGATTGGATAGAAACAGGCATTACATACTTGGGTGAATTTATGCAAACTATTATGCCTGATGGTCCTCTTAAGGATTTGATTGTTGATGGTATTATTGGCGGTGTTGGTGGCGTTATTGTATTCCTACCAAACATCTTAATTTTATTCTTTTTTATATCATTTATGGAAGATACAGGCTATATGGCACGTACTGCTTTCATTATGGATAAATTAATGCATAAAATAGGCTTACATGGTAAATCATTCATTCCACTAGTTATGGGATTTGGATGTAATGTACCAGCTCTAATGGCAACCAGAACTCTTGAAAACAAGAATGATAGAATTCTTACCATGCTGATCACACCATTCATGTCGTGCAGTGCAAGACTGCCAATTTACATTCTAATTATTGGTACATTTTTCCCTGAAAATGCCACCTTGGTTTTATTTGGAATTTACACCCTTGGCATTGCTCTTGCAATTCTATTTGCAAAGGTATTCAAGGCTAGTTTTTTCAAAGCAAAAGAGGCTCCATTCGTAATGGAATTGCCACCATATCGCTTACCAACACTGAAAACAACCCTACTCCACATGTGGAATAAAGGTTTTCAATACCTTCAAAAAATGGGTGGAATCATCTTAATCGCTTCCATTATTATTTGGGCCTTAGGCTATTTTCCTCGAGATATTGAATACTCAAAAGATTACGATAAAATAATCACTGAAACTTCAGTAGAGTATGATAATATTATAAACCTTTCCCAAGAAAATAACACAGATGAACTATTAGTAGAAAAAAATACTAAAATTCAAGAATTACAAAACCTTAAGCTGGAAGAAAAACAACTGAACTCCTACATTGGCCAAATTGGAAAATTTATTGCTCCTGCTCTTCACCCATTAGGTTTTGACTGGAAAATGACCGTGAGTATTTTAACCGGAATTGCAGCAAAAGAAGTTGTGGTAAGCACAATGGGTGTTCTGTATCAGGAAGGTGAAAATTCAGATGAGAACAGTGCTGGGTTGAGACAGAAACTTAAAAATCAAAAGTTTACAGGAGAACACAGAAAGGGAGAAACCGTTTTCTCGAGTCTGTCGGCATTAACTTTCCTGATATTTATCTTGATTTATTTCCCTTGTATTGCAGTTATTGCTGCAATTGTAAAAGAAGCAAACTGGAAGTGGGCTACCTTTGTTGTGTTCTACACAACAGGATTAGCATGGCTAGTTTCCTTTATTATTTATCAAACAGGAAATTTAATACTATAACATTATGGACTTTCAACTCATAACAACCTACCTAATTGTAATGTGCGCTATCGGATATAGCCTATATCAATTTGCTTTGCTATTTAAAAAGCAAGAATCAAATTGTGGAAGTAGTTGTGGATCTTGTAATTTTAAAAATGAGCTGAGAAAACGAGGCATTCCCAACAAAGGAATCAAAAACACCCATAACTTAACATACATTAAAAATTAACAACTAACAAAAACTCAGCAAAAAGGGAAATTACAGCACAAAAACATAACATAAAGACAAAAAAAAAGACAGCTACAAAAGCTATCTTTTTTGTATATGTATTTCAATCTTGATTATGCTCCCAAAGTAGCTACCATTACAGCTTTAATAGTATGTAAACGGTTCTCAGCTTCGTCAAATACGATAGATGCTGGAGATTCGAATACATCTTCAGTTACTTCTACACCATTAAGACCGAATTTCTGGAAAACTTCTTCTCCTACTTTAGTCTCTCTGTTGTGATAAGCAGGAAGACAGTGCATGAATTTACTTGAAGCGTTACCAGTTGCAGCCATTAATTCAGCATTAACCTGGAATGGCTTAAGAATTTCAATTCTTTCTTTCCAAACTTCGTCTGGTTCACCCATTGATACCCAAACATCAGTATAAAGGAAATCACATCCTTTAACACCTGCTTTAGCATCAGAAGTAATTGTAATTTTAGCACCAGTCTCTTTAGCAATTTCTTGACATTGAGCAACTAATTCTTCCTCAGGCTGAAGGTTTGCTGGTCCACAGATTCTTACATCCATACCCATTTTTGCAGCACCTACCATTAATGAATTAGCCATATTGTTACGAGCATCACCTAAGTAAGCAAAAGCAACTTGATTCAATGGCTTATCAGTGTGCTCCATCATAGTTAAGAAGTCAGCTAAAATTTGAGTTGGGTGGTACTCATCAGTTAAACCATTCCATACTGGTACACCTGCATATTTACCCAATTCTTCAACAATAGCCTGTCCGTATCCACGGTACTCAATACCATCGTACATACGACCCAATACACGTGCAGTATCAGCCATTGATTCTTTAACACCAATTTGAGAACCTGAAGGCCCTAAATAAGTTACGTGAGCTCCTTGATCGTAAGCAGCAGTTTCGAATGCACAACGCGTACGAGTTGAAGATTTTTCAAATATCAAAGCGATATTCTTACCCTTCATAGTCTGTACTTCAGTTCCGGCATATTTTGCTCTTTTAAGATCTCTTGCAAGATCTAACATGTATTGCATTTCCTTTGGAGTGAAATCCAATAACTTCAAAAAGTTTCTGTTTCTTAAATTAAAACTCATGCTATTTATTTTTTATTGATTACAATCACAAAAGTAAGTGTAATCGGAAATTTAAAAAAGTATTATCTAGTCAAATCCTAAAAAGGATTTAGTCTTCATATTCCATTGTAATCTTAGTACCGTAAGATTTATCTTCAAGCTTTGTTGCCTCAGTAATTACTGATTTCCCACCACCATTCTCGATAAAGCTTAAACAAGCACGAATCTTAGGAGCCATAGAACCTTCAGCAAAAGTACCATCTGCTAAATAACCCATTGTATCAGCATGATTCAAGAACTCTAACTTCTGCTCGTTTGGTCCTTTAAAATCTTTGTAAACAAATGATACATCAGTAAGAATATAGAATTCGTCAGCTTTAACACGAGCACCAATTAATGCAGATGCTAAATCTTTATCGATAACTGCTTCAACCGGGCAAAGGTTACCGTTTTCATCTTCTGAAACCGGAACACCACCACCACCAACAGTGATCACGATATTTCCCTGACGAGCCAGGTTCTCAATAACCTTCTCATTCATTACACGAATTGGCTTTGGCGAAGGAACAACACGTCTCCATCCTCCATCAGCTTTAACTTCTTCTTTGAAAATCCATCCCTTATCAGCGATCAACTTATCAGCTTCTTCTCTATTGTAGATTTTACCAACACGTTTAATTGGATCTGCAAAAGCTGGATCGTTCTTGTCAACAACAACCTGAGTAACCAAAGTCACGACATCTTTTTCAATGCCGTTTGCTTTCAACACGTTACGCAAGTTTCTTTCAATCATGTAACCAATTCCTCCTTGCGAGTCAGCTACATCGATATCTAAAGGCATTTGAGGAATGTTGTAAAGTTGTTCTCCTGCATCATTTCTCATTAATATGTTCCCTACTTGCGGGCCATTACCATGAGCAATAATAACATCATATCCTTCCTTTACAAGGAAAATTAGATTTTCAAGAGTATCAAGAGTGTTTTGGCTTTGTTCTTCAACCGTTCCTCTTTGATTACCTCTTAACAAGGCATTTCCACCTAATGCTACAACTGCTAATTTATTCATTACATTTTGATTTATGTTTGTCATTCTATTTTGCAAATCTAAAAAAAATAACAACAAAACAAACGAATTAAACTTTTTTTAAATTATTTTTCGAACTCTGTTTTTCAACACCTTACAGATGTTTCGTTTTTACTGTTCACTAAACTTTTCTATAAATACATGAATTTCAAACTACAAAATACTTTTAATATCACTCGTTTGCACAAGTCAATTAAACAATGTAATTATGTTTATTTGTTGTAAAAAATATCCTTCCACCTAAAATTACATTTGTATCATCCCCTTAATATTTTTCATCTACTCAATCAAAACACAGAATTACAACAGACTACAATAAAAAGCCCACACATCCATTTTATGCGTATTCAAACAATATTTAAGCTTATTTCGTAAAAAAATCCGTAAAATTGTAATAAGATGATGTACTTTTATACAGTATTCTATAATGTTTTCCTATTTTTAGAAAATCAGATTTACTAAATAGTTAAACCATATTTAATCTGGTCTATATTTTATTTAAATAAATAATCAGATCAAAATTCTCTTTGTATGAAGCAAGGCTTATCTATTATTCTATTATTAATTCTTACCTGGAGTTGCAAAACAAGCTCTGAGTCAAGTAATAAAATTTCAGAAGGAATTATAACCTACAACGTAAGTTATTTTACCTCAGAAAAAGATAATCCAATAATAGCGCTACTACCCAACAAAGTAGAATTAAGGTTCAAGGACAACAATATCTGTTTGATATCAGAAGGTTACCTAGGTTTTTTCAGCACCAAGTTCATCTCAAAATACAAAAATCAAAGCAGTAACATTCTTTTAAAAGTTTTAAGCAATAAACTCAATTATGAATTTCCTAAAGATGAAATTGCTTTTTTGTACAATCAACTCCCACCCACACAAATAGAATATACAGATTCAACAAAAATGATTGCTGGCTATAATTGCAAACAAGCTATTCTGCATGCAAAAGATCAAAATGCTACTAAAATAAGTCTTTATTATACATCTGAAATTTCATTAAAAGCACCTAATCGTAATACCCCTTTATACAAAGTTCCAGGAGTACTAATGGAGTTTGAAACAACAATGAATCAAGTTAAGACTAAATTCACAGCCCAATCTGTAAGTTTAAACAAAGTAAGTGATGACGACTTTAATATCCCAGAAGATTACGTGCTTTCAGATCTTAAAACATTACAAAAATACATTGTTGATTTTAACTGATAATCATTCACTTTTAAACTTATCTTTTCTGAACACTACATTCCGCTGGTTTTAAAAGTCATTTTTATTACTTTTACATAAATTCGCAGGCAATAAGAATTTTGTGAAAATTGATAAAATATTCAATGGCTAAAAAGAAAACAACAAACAAAACCAAAGCAAAAAAACGCTTCTCGGCCCCAAAGTTTCTAAATGATGAAAGAACCAAATTCCTATTTGGAATTACCTTTTCTCTACTCACCATATACATTGGCTTAGCATTTGTTTCCTTTTTCTTTACGGGAGGTGCTGATCAAAGTAAACTTGATATAAAGTGGCTTGAATTGATAACTGATTCTAAAGTTAGGGTAGAAAACTGGACTGGAAAAACAGGTGCATACATTTCAAACTTATTTATTAACAAAGGTTTTGGAATAGCTTCTTTTTCGTTTTTATATTTATTAGTTGTTGTTTCGCTACGTTTTTGGAGTGTGAAAATCCAATCGTTACGAAAAACCATTTTGTACACCCTATTATTTAGCATTTGGTTTTCTGTGTTAATGTCTTTCTTCTTTGTAAAATCAACCTCACATTCTTTTCTATTTCTTGGAGGTGTTCATGGTTTTTTCATTAGCGAATGGCTTATTTCCTTGATCGGAAATGTAGGCACACTTTTTCTAATCGTTTTAAGCCTTTTAACCTTAATTACTTTCGCTTTTCAGAATAGTGTTACAGTCATAAAGAAATTCTTCTCTAAAAAGCCAAAAACCACATCTACTGACAACGAAGAAATCATTGAAAATAAACCTGTTGACAATTCTGCTGAAGAGGAAATAGATAGCTTTAATACAATCATTGAAGAACAAGTATTGGAAAACCCTGAATTGATATTGGGAACCGAAGGATATCCAACAAATGAAATTATTCTTAACGAAGAAGTTCCTGTGGTAGAGGAAGCAAAATCAGATACTGACACTGATGATTTAGAATTAAAAATTGAAACTGTAAAGATATCCGAAGAATCTGTTAGCATCAAACATACTCCAATGGAAGATTTTGATCCCACCCTTGATTTATCCAACTATAAATACCCAACTCTTGATTTATTAGAGGATCACCATCTCCATAACTCGGAAGTTAGTAAAGAAGAATTAGAAAGTAATAAGATCAAAATTGTAGATACACTTCGTAACTACAAAATTGAGATTACACAAATAAAAGCAACAATTGGCCCTACAGTAACACTATATGAGATAGTACCAGCACCTGGTGTTCGTATCTCAAAAATTAAAAACCTGGAAGACGATATCGCTTTAAGTTTAGCGGCTCTGGGTATTCGTATTATTGCTCCAATTCCTGGTAGAGGAACTATTGGTATTGAGGTACCTAACAGAACTCCGGAAATTGTTTCAATGAAGAACATTATCGCATCAAAGAAGTTTCAGGAGTCGAAGTATGCCCTACCTGTAGCCATGGGTAAAACCATATCCAACGAAACTTATACGCTCGATCTTGCAAAAATGCCTCACTTGCTCGTTGCTGGTGCCACTGGTCAAGGTAAATCTGTTGGTTTAAATGCGATTATTACCTCGCTACTTTACAAGAAACATCCATCGCAACTTAAGTTTGTATTAATTGACCCTAAAAAGGTTGAACTAAACATCTATTCAACTATTGAGAAACATTTCTTAGCGAAACTCCCTGAAGAAGAAGAAGCAATTATTACAGATATTCATAAGGTAATTGCAACTTTAAATTCTCTTTGTGTTGAGATGGATGCACGTTACGATTTGCTCAAAAAAGCTCATGCACGTAACATCATAGAATACAATAAGAAATTTGTTACTCGTAAGTTGAATCCTGAAAATGGGCATCGCTACTTACCTTATATTGTTGTAATCATCGATGAGTTTGCCGATTTGATTATGACGGCCGGTAAGGAAGTTGAAACGCCAATTGCGCGTATCGCACAACTTGCTCGTGCTATTGGTATTCATATGATTATAGCCACTCAGCGTCCATCAACAAATATTATTACAGGTGTAATTAAAGCCAATTTCCCTGCACGTATAGCCTTTAAGGTTGCCTCAATGATTGACTCACGAACTATCCTTGATAGCCCTGGTGCTAACCAGCTTATTGGTCGAGGTGATATGCTGATATCAGTAGGTAGTGATCTGGTGCGTGTACAGTGTGCTTTTGTTGATACGCCAGAAGTCGAAATGCTTACCGAGTACATTCAAAAGCAGCAAGCTTATCCTACAGCCCTAATGCTACCTGAATTTGTTGCTGAAACCAGTGAAAATACCGCGGATATCGATTTACAAAAACGAGATGCATTATTTGAAGAAGCTGCACGCTTGGTTGTTGGATCTCAACAAGGTTCTACATCTGCTATTCAACGTCGTTTTTCTATTGGCTATAATCGTGCCGGTCGTATAGTCGATCAACTTGAAGCTGCTGGTATTGTTGGTCCATTCGAAGGAAGTAAGGCTCGTCAGGTTTTGGTGCAAGACGAATACAGTCTGGAAAAACTTCTTTCTGATGTTTTACAATAGTAATGGCACAATTATTGATAAAATATAAATTGAAATAAATAAAAACTGAAAATATGAAAAGAGTCTTCTGCATCCTACTTTTAGGAATACTATGCTTTAATCTGTCAGCACAAGATAATAAAGCCAAAGAGGTATTGGATAAGGTATCTGCAAAAAATAAAGAATTTAAAAGCATTAAAGCTGAATTTACTTTTTCAATGGATAACGAAGAAGAGAATATCCATGATGAATCTGAAGGTAGCATTATTTTAATGGGTGATAAATACCGTTTGAAAGTAATGGGTACGGACAATTATTTTGATGGTGCAACATTGTACTCTCATATGATTGATTCGGAAGAAGTAAACATTACTGAACCTGAAGAAGATGAAGATGGTGGCTTAGATCCTTCTAAAATCTTTACAATTTATGAAAGTGGATTCTCTTATAAATATGTAAAAGAAGAATCAAAAGGTAATGTAAGCTATCATGTTATTGACCTTTTTCCAAAGGATACTGAAAAAGAATTCACTCACATTCGCTTACGAATTAACAAGGCTAAAAGTCAAATTGAGTCTCTAGAATCAGTAGGTAAAGATGGAAATAACATTAACATCGTACTAAAATCTCTTACACCAAACCTTAGCTTTTCGGCTAGTGATTTTGTTTTTGATCAGGAGTCACATCCTGACGTTGAGATTAATGATATGAGATAACTATAACTTATGAAATTAAAACTTCCTCTTCTCTTTTATGAGTAGAGGTTTTTTTATGCTCATTTTCGACGAATAATGGCAAACTAAACCAAAAACAACTGCCTTTGCCAGGCTCACTATCTACTCCAATTTCTCCATTGTTTTTCTCAACGAAATCCTTGCACAATATAAGTCCTAAGCCAGTTCCTTTTTCATTTAATGTACCTGCTGTGGAATAATTAGTATCCAGCATAAATAACTTATCTGCGTCCACTTTATTAATTCCCACTCCATTATCTGAAACCTTAATTAGAGCTTGACTATTTTCAATTTGAACTGAGAACGAAATCTTCCCTTTTTCATTTGTGAATTTAATTGCATTATTTCCCAAATTCCGAATTACAGTACGAATCATATCTGTATCGATAAATACCAATACAGGTTCTTTTTCAGGAAAGAACAACTCGATATTCTTTGCGAAAGCTTTTTCCTCTAGAGACTCTATTTCATCCCTTAAAAGCTGGTTGATATTCAAGCCAACAGGATTGTAACTCATAACTCCCATTTGAGATCTTGACCAAGTCAATAAAGTTTCCAACAACAAAGATCCATGCGATGCAGATTTGTGGATTATCTCTATGTATTCTTGTCGCATGCTATCATCCAATTCTTCATATCGATCCATTAACAAATCAGTAAAACCCAGAACTGCATTAAATGGATTTTTTAAATCATGAGCAACAATAGATAAAAACCGATCTTTAGTAGAATTCAAATTGGATAAATCATTATTCTTCTGATAAATAACTTTATTCTTATCAGTAAGAATTCTATTAACTTTTTTCCTAATTCTCGCAACATAAAAGGAGTAAACAACAAAACCTAGCACAAAAACTCCTATTGCCGATAAGAGCGTTGTTCGATTCTTTTGTGAGTCAATCTCTAACTTTTGAATTGTATTTCTTTGTCGAAGAATCTCATTTTCTCGGTCAAATTGCTCGACTTGATATTTTGATTGTATTTCCGCAATTTCTCTGCTATTGTTCACCCTGTTTAGGCTATCTTTCAAATTATCATATTTTTTATAAAAATAAACACTCTCCTTATAATTGGATTTGTGCTCATACAAGCTTGCTAAATTTTGATAACAATCTAACTCAATTACTGGAACACTAATTTCTTTGGAAATTTTTAATGCTTCCTGCAAAAAACCTAATGATTTGTCGTATTCTCCTCGCATAAGAAAAACATTTCCAAGTGCTGCCTTCACACTAGAAATATCAATTTTTGAATCTCTTGCTTCTCCCTCAAGAAGAGCTCTTCTATAATAAACAAGACTCTTATCATACTCTTCTGTATCCAGATAGTATTTTCCTATATTTTCCAATAATGTAGGCTTCCAAACGACATTATCTAATTCATCTGCAATTACCAAAGCCTTTATGTAAAAGGATATCGACTTCGCTTTTTCTCCCAATTTATGATAAATATTGGCTTGATTATTATAAATTACTGCAATACCCTTTTGATCCGAAACCTTCTTTTTAAATACTAAAGACTCATTATAGTAACGCAATGCATTGCTATAATCTTCAAGTTGAAAATACACGTTTCCAATATTATTCAACGAGCGAGAAATCAATAAGGTGTCTGCTAATTGGTTTCTAACATTTAGGCTAGACAAATAAGAGCTAATTGAAAGCTTATAGTTTTCCATATTGCTAAAAGCATTTCCTAAAATATTGTAACAGTAAGCCTTATCTGTAAGTGATAATTTATCTTTTAATTCTAGAGCTTTTTCAACTTTAGCTATCGCGTTAGTATAATCACATTTAAAATACAAAGCCTTGCCTTGCAAAATGTAAGTTTTTGCATAATCTATTGAATCGTATAAATTCGAGTTCAGAACCTGATCTAAGTAGTAAATTGAGGAATCTTGATTTACAGAAACATAAGCCTCACCCAACTTGTAGAGCAATTCTTCATTTTTTGAATCTGAATAATCTTTCAATAAGACAGTAAGACTGTCTCGCTTGGTGTTTTCTGAGTAAACAAAAGACGCAATATGAATAGAAATAATAACGAATAAGATCCTTCGCATTTACAAGGTTTTATTTGGTTTTAGATAGCCTTATAAAGATGTTAAATAAAATTTATTCATCTGTAATCAAATACATTTATTTGACGAAGGAAGTAAAAAACAAGTTCAGCAAACTAAAAGAGGAAAGCACTGCACAACAACTAGTTATCAAGCCTATTATTTACCAATAAAAACAGGCAGTAAAACATCTTTTGTTTTCATTTATTTCTGTCACAATTATTCTTAATAAATTTAGTTAATATTTTTATACTAGTCCATTTAGAAAGCATCCAAAATCAGCAAAATTAGTTATCTTCGAAAGGTAAACAATTCCAATTATGAGATTAAAATTAACGTCATTTAAAATTCTGTTGTTCCTTGTTTTAACTTTAACAATAGACAACTTTACATATGGTCAAAAATTATCCCAGGATGCTGAGATTAGCTTACTAACTTGTTCTCCTGGAGATGAATTGTATTCCCTTTATGGACATTCTGCCTTGCGAATAAAAGACACTGACAACAAGCTAGATATTACTTTTGGTTACGGTACTTTTAATTTCAACACGCCAAATTTCTACACTAAATTTGCGCGGGGAAAGTTAGACTATATGCTATCCTATAGTCCAACAGATCGTTTTAAGCAAGAATACACCGATGAAAAAAGAGGAATTGTAGAACAAGTATTAAATCTTGATTCTTTAGAAAAACAACAACTATTTAACGCCCTCGTACATAACTACAAACCAGAAAACAGGTATTACAAATACGATTTTCTGTTTGACAATTGCTCGACTAGAATTAGAGATATTGTTGAAGCCAATATTAATGGAGAACTCGTTTTTAATTCCGAAGCTCCAAGCCCAAAGACATTTTGGAATTTACTTGATCCTTTTATGGCTAAGAGTAGATGGATCTTTTTAGGAATACATCTAGCTCTAGGAATTCCTTGTGATGAAGTTGCTACGCCATATCAATATATGTTTCTGCCAGACAACATGATGGATGGATTTACTGAAGCCAAAATTATTAAAGGTGATCTAAAAACCAACTTGGTAAAATCAACAAAAGTTATTTTAGAACCAGAAATTCAACTCCACACTACTGATTGGTTTAAAAGACCAATATTTATTTTTGGCGTAATTGCAATTATTGGTTTATTTCTAAGTCTATATTATTTAAAAAAGAAGAAAAATCTGTTTGTATTTGATACGATTCTATTTGGAGCATGTGGTCTTTTGGGCTGGCTTATTATCTTTTTATGGTTCTTCACCGATCATCAAGCTACTGGTCCAAATTGGAATATCATATGGGCCTTTCCCCTTCATTTTCCAATTGCGTTCACACTTCTAAGAAAAAGAACAAGCCTTTTTACATACTATTACTTTTTAATTCAAGTATTAATTCTCAGCTTGATAATTGCCGTTTGGCCATTTTTCCCTCAATCATTTCCAAATGAAATATTACCATTGGTGGTTCTATTGCTAATTCGCTCAATCTATATCATTAAAAAACTAAGAGACAGACTAATTTAATGGAAACAGTAAACGAAAATCTAACAAAATATAAGAGGTGTTTTCATATTGGCTCTTTCGATACTGATTTAAATGGGAAAGCCAAATTAACAAGCATTTGCAATTACCTTCAGGAAATTGCAGGAAATCACGTTGACGAGATAAATCAAGGAATTGATGATTTAAAAGCCAATAATATGGCATGGGTGCTCTCTCGACTGAAAATAAAGATGATCCATTTCCCAGTTTGGAAAGATAAAATTGAAATTGAAACCTGGTCGATCGGGACAGATGGTCTATTTGGGAATCGTGAATTTAAAATCTATAATTCGAAAGGAGAAACCATAGCAATGGCCAGCTCTTCGTGGCTTATTGTTAACATCCTAAATAAAAGACCAGTACGCCCACAAAAAATAGTAGAAAAAATGCCTTTCAATGCTGTAAGTCCACTTTTTGAAAATACCCTTGGTAAACTGCAGATCACTGAAGAACTTTTCCCAAAAGAGAACATTCCAATCCACTATAGTGATATAGACTTTAACCAACATGTAAACAATGTGAAATACATTAAATGGATTATTGATTCATGTCCGCTAGAATTTCTTCGGCATAAAGAAATTGAACAATTAGAAATTAATTTCCTACATGAAACAAAACTGGAAGATGAATTAAAAATTTTTCAATCTGATCCAACAAATCGATCAGAAATAGTTATCAAAAACAACAATACAAATCGGGAGCACTGCCGAGCAGTAATAAACTGGAAATAAAATTATGAATGCAATTCTTTCAAACTTAGAGATCGCTTTTTACCATTTGATTTCTTTTTCATCATTTGAACCATTTATGCTTTTGGTTTTATTTGGCGTTACATTTCAATTAAGGGATTGGAAAGCCTACTTATCTTTATTTTTAGCATTAACAATTGGATCCATAGTAGGACTCTTGGTATGTAATTTAGACATCCTAAATTTATCAACAGCTACAATTAAATTGCTGTTAGCAACAGCAATACTTGCAATTGGGATACAAAATTTAATGGTTAGTAATGGTTCTGCCTCTACCCTTCGATACAATTTCTTTGCATTACTAGGAATCGTATTAGGCATTGGTATTCACCTTCATTACCAAAGACATTCAGGTAGTAGTTTTACAATCTATCCGTTTATCGGTTACAATTTAGGAGCCACATTATCTTACCTACTAATTTCATTTGTTAGCATGCTTCTCTCCTCATTAACCATGTTAGTCTTTAAAACAGACAGGCGAAGTTTTAATCTGGTAGTTTCAGGAATTGGCATTGGCATTGCGCTAGTCCTTATTTATTTAAGATACTAACAAAAAAAAATGCGAATCAAATGATTCGCATTTTTTTTGGGGGGATCTAATCCTTATACTTTATGAGTCAATTGATAAACATTAGATATTTCCATAAAACTCACACCTTTCGATGGTCCAAAACTTCCTCCTAAAATCACAACAGTATCTTCACTGGTAAAGTAGCCTTTATTCATTAATGTCAACATCGATTGTTTCACATATTCATCACGGCTCGCAAGTAACTTTTTGTAATCGGCCTCAACACCATAAGATAAAGCCAACTCTCTCATAGCACGCTTCGAATAACATTGAGCATATACCGGAACCGTTCCCCTGTAGGCCGATAAATAACGTCCTGTTCGACCAGTAAGTGTATCTGTCACAATAGCCTTTGCTGGTAGAAATTGAGCTGCATTAACAGCAGAACGTGCCAAGATAATAGGAAGTTCTTGATTAACACGCACAAAGTTTTTACGCGTATCAGGAAATAGTTCCTTTTCAACTTCAATCGCAACCTCCTTCATTGTTCGAACTGCCTCAACAGGATAGTCGCCATAAGCTGTCTCACCACTTAACATGATTGCATCTGTTCTATTGTATATCGCATTCGCAATATCACTTACCTCAGCACGTGTAGGGCGAGGATTCTCTATCATAGAATGCAACATTTGAGTCGCAATAATCACCGATTTTTTAGCATCGATACATTTACGAACTATTTCTCTTTGTATGACAGGAATTTTAGCAGCAGGTATTTCAATTGCCAAATCGCCTCGAGCAACCATCACGCCATACACATATTCAAGTATCTCATCAATGTTATCTACGCCTTCTTGATTCTCTATTTTAGCAATAATCTTAATTTTGGAATCTCTGGCATCAAGAATCTTCTGGATTTCCAAAACATCTTCTTTCTTACGAACAAATGAGTGGGCAATAAAATCAATATCTTCGTCTATAGCAAATTGAATAAAGTCTCTATCCTTATCACTCAATGAAGGTAAGTTGATAGAAACACCAGGGATATTTACACTCTTCCTATTCTTTAAAGTTCCTTCATTCTGAGCTTCAACCAACAAATAATTTTCTGTTTTCTCAATAACAGCCAACTCCAAGTCGCCATCATCAATCAAAATCTTATTTCCTACTTCTATATCATTTACAAATCCTTCATAACTCACTCTAAGGCAAACATCCTTACATTCAGGACCACCTTTTCCTTGCATTTTAATCCGATCACCTTTTTTAAGGTCTAGTTCAGTTTCAACATCAACAGTTCTAATTTCCGGACCTTTTGTATCAACAAGTAGGGCTATTCTATCAGAAACTTTTCTAACGTTCTCAATAACCTTCATCGCATCATCATGAGTTTGATGAGCTGTGTTAAGTCGAACAACATTCATTCCTTCCTCAAACAGCTGGGTTAAAAATCCCACATCGCATTTTTTGTCGGAGATAGTCGCAATAATTTTTGTGTGCTTCTTCATCGAGTTACTCTTTCAATATTAGTTTTGGCACAGCAAAGGTACTCAAATTCTCACTAGCTATATAATTTGCTTAAAGAAGTTCTATATAATCTAAAACATACGAAAAATTCCATTTATCAAAAATAACTTACCTTTTATCACAATGATTTAACAATCCTTCTAATCCCAATCGATAAGAATCAAGTCCAAAACCTGAAATGGTTCCTAAACAGCACTTTCCAATCATGGTTTTATGCCTAAGTTCCTCTCTTTTATGCACATTCGAAATATGAACTTCAATTACAGGCATATTAACTGCAGCAATAGCATCCGCAAGCGCTAGCGAAGTATGAGTGTAAGCACCCGCATTGATTATTATACCATCGTATGAGAATCCTACACGATGTATTTCGTTAATCAACTCACCTTCAATATTTGACTGATAATACTCTAGGTTTACCTTATCATATTTCTCTTTTAGTTGTTGAAAATAAGTTTCAAAGGAAACTTCTCCATATATAGATTTTTCGCGGGTTCCAAGCAAATTAAGGTTTGGCCCATTAATGATCAAAAAATTCATTTAGTCAAAGGATTTTAAGGTTAAACATAAACCGCTATTATAAAACTTTCCACCTTACGTAATATTTTTTTAAATTGCAGACAAGTTTTATCATAAAGATTCCGTATCTTATTACTAATTGAGTAAATCTAAGAATAAAATGATATTACTTACAACTAAACTACATACTTAAAATTAATTGAAATGAATTGGACAACAACAATTGAGAATTTCAAGACTTATCTCACATTGGAGAAGTCATTGTCGAAGAATTCTATTGATGCTTACATCAATGACATTACAAAACTAACAACTTTTTTTAAAGAGCAAGGTAGAACTGTCGCTCCGGTTGAAGTTGTTTTGCAGGACCTAAAAGATTTTGTTACCTGGATTAATGATGCAGGTACCAGTCCTAGAACTCAAGCCCGTGTTATTTCTGGTATTAAAGCTTATTTCAAGTATTTATTACTTGAAGAAGTTATTGACAGAAACCCAACTGCTTTATTAGAAGCTCCAAAAATTGGACGTAAACTTCCTCATACTCTGACGGTAGAAGAAATTGACGTACTTGTAAAGGCTGTTGACACAAACAAATCTGAAGGACAAAGAAACAGAGCTATTCTTGAGACTCTTTATTCTTGTGGTCTTCGTGTTTCTGAATTAATAGATCTTCGTGTTTCGAATCTTCATTTCAGAATGGGATTTATTAAAATTCATGGTAAAGGAAACAAAGAGCGTTTAATTCCAATTGGAAAGAGAGCTAAAAAAGAAATCAAACTTTACCTTAAGAATTACAGAGGTAAATTAAACATCGATAAGGACAGCGAGGATATCTTATTCCTTAACCGTAGAGGTCGCAAACTTTCTCGTGTTATGATTTTCACTATCATTAAGAATCTTTCAAAGAAAGTTGGTTTGACTAAAAATGTTTCTCCTCATACTTTCCGTCACTCTTTTGCATCTCATCTTGTTGAAGGTGGAGCAGATCTTAGAGCCGTACAGGAAATGTTAGGGCATGAGTCTATTTTAACAACTGAAATCTATACACATTTAGATAGAGATTATTTAAAAGAGACGATTAAAAACTGTCATCCAAGATCTAAGGACTAATTTGTAATCGCAAACCATTATTGACAACAGGTAATTGGTTAAATTGCAATTTCATACTTCAAAACCTTCAAAAGTTATTCTTTTGGAGGTTTTTTTCTACTCATTAACGTACGATATAGATTTTTTTTAAAACTTAATATGAAATACAATTGATGGGGAAATTATCTGCTTACTTAAAATAATAAAAATAGCGCAAACGTTTGTATTTCAAGAGCCACAGAAGATTATCTTAAACAAAAAAAAAGATTAAAATCCTGAATAGTCCTGTATATGAACGCATTCAGATCAATCTTTCCCACGATAAAAGTACGAAATCTTATTTAGAAATAATATAAAAAAAGTTCATAAAAATTATCTACATAGTAGGATTTGTTTATATATAGTCATATGTTTGAGCTCCAAACTTAAACAAATATCACATGAACGTCATCGAAATCAGTATGATTGAAGATTTAAAAAAATCATTACAAAAGCACTCTAATCTTAGAGAAAATATCTCTAGAGAGGAACTTATTTCTCAGGCTGTAGAAAATAAGGAAGCTATCGTAACTAACAATGGGACATTGGCTACATGGACTCCAGCACATTCAACTGGAAGAAGTCCTAAAGACACTTACATTGTTAAAAATCCTGAAAGCGAATTGCATATTGACTGGTCTTCAGCCAATAATATCGGTATGAACCCGCAAACGTTTGCGTTAATTCTTGAAGATGCTTTAAAAGTAATCGATAAGAAAGAAACACTTTTCACAACCGACAGAGTAATTGGCGCTGATTCTAAATTTGCACTACCTGTAAAAACCATTTGCGACAAAGCCTTAAATCAGGTGTTTATAGACAATATGTTTAGACCAATACCTGAAGATCTAAACAAATCTGTTTTTGCCGACGATGAATTCTTTTTAATTGCTCTTCCTAATGATAAATTAGATAAAGATCGTTACAAAGGTTTGGTACGAGACATGCCAAATGGAGAAACTTCTGATATTTGTGTGGTAGTGGATTTTGATAAGAAAATTGGTATTGTTTATGGTTCCTCTTACATGGGAAGTATGAAGAAACTAATGTTTACTGTCATGAATTACTATTTACCATTTAAAGGAGTGTTACCATTACACTGTTCTGCTAATGAAGGAAAAAATGGTGATTCAGCACTTCTGCTAGGTCTTTCGGGAACAGGTAAAACAACTTTATCAGCAGATCCTGAAAGAGCATTATTAGGTGATGATGAGCACGGATGGAGTGATAATGGTATTTTCAACTTTGAAAATGGTTGTTATGCAAAAATGATTGATATCAAGCCAGAAAATGAGCCTGAAATTTACAAGGCTGTTATGCACGATGCCGAGTATACAAAACATGGTTCTATCATCGAGAATGCAATGATATATCCTAATGGAGATATTGACTTTTTTGATGCTCGCTATACTCCAAATTCAAGAGCTAGTTATCCATTGTCGTTCCTTGAAAACATAAAAGAAAGTTCAGTTTCTGGGCATCCAAATACGATCTTGTTCTTAACTGCTGATGCTTATGGTGTTATTCCTCCAATTTCGAAACTGACTAAGGAACAAGCTATGCTTTGGTTCTTAATGGGATATACCTCAAAATTGGCAGGTACCGAAACCGGAGTTACTGAGCCTCAAGCTACATTCTCTAGATTTTTCGGTCAACCTTTTATGCCTTGCAATCCAAACATATACGCTGAAATGCTAGGTGAAAAGATGGAACAACACAACACAAATGTTTTCCTTATCAACACTGGCTGGAGCGGTGGTTCTTATGGTACCGGTTCAAGAATAAAACTAAAGTATACCAGAGCTATGGTAGATGCAGCTTTAAAGGGGAAATTAAATTCTGGAGAATTTATTGAAAACAAACTTTTCCATGTTAATGTACCTACAAGTTGTGAAGGTGTACCAACAGAAATTCTTAGTCCTGTTAACACTTGGAAAGACAAAGATAAATATCAGAAAACGGCTGAAAAATTAGCCATGAAATTTTCAAAAGACTTTGACAAATCCTATGGTCAACAAAATCTTGATCCTAATGTAATTTCTCAATGTCCTGGTAAATAAATAACAAAAGAGCCTCTTAGGAGGCTCTTTTTATTTAAAAGGATAATCTGTCAACTTCTTCATCTCAAAGTCGTAATATGACATCTGAAGCACATTCTCCTCTTTTCTTATCTGAGTTACACAAAGTGTTTTCACCTTCTCTTTTCTATTCATCACGATCCCATTAATCGGGTCATCCTTTCCTGTTTGAGTGTGAAAGTTTAAAATAGTTTCCTTAGAAAAAACGGTCGTTTTTGTCAACCAGTCATCAAACCATTTTTGACGCATACTTCTTGCACCTTTGTTATATAAGGTTGATGATGACCAGATATAAGATTTTGCTGTATCCAATTTCCGATAATGAACCGATACACCATCCCATCGTACTTCTTCTAAAACTCTTTCGTTTACATAGTTTAATACAATAAATGTAAATGGTTCAATATTATTAAAGGAAAAATTTGATATAAAATCTTTAACTGAAGAATAATTGCCGTACTCCAAAACCATAACACCTCTACTTATTCGATAGGGAGGTTTGTGCTCGTGTTTTTCGAAAGCTCCATTCAGTAAACACGAAGAGAATCCTTTCTCGTGACACATCATCCAAGTTCCCTCTGCCAGTTTATCCTTTGGAAATAGAACCTCACCACTATCTATTTGATATATTTTAGGAAACAAAGCCTCTCTTAAAGGACTTTCATCTCTATTTGTCGTAAAGTAAAAGTCTTCAGAACCAATTGGGATATAAGTTAACGTGCACATAAATCATCTCTAAATCTAATGGTCGAATAGGCGATCCCAAAATCATCATTCAGCTTAATATCAGTAAATTCCTTTTCTATTGCGATTCGAATAATTGCCATATGATGAATTGCATGCTCGATATTATAAACCAATTCTCTTTCTAAACTAGTATTTATGGCAAAACCGTCTTTTTGAAGTTTATCGTAACTCACGATCAGCTTTAGTTGAGCATCAGAATTTATTTGATCAAACCAATTCAAAACCTCATTGAATCTATCCACGGCCACACACTTTTTCTTTTCTGTTCTAGAGCAATGCTCTCGCCTATCGTAACTTAATTCACTTTTTTGAAGGCAGCTGTCCTTTAAAATATCATAGAATTCAACAATATGACGAATGTGCTTGCCTATTGAATTATGCATTAAAAGATCTAGCGAAGCAGAATATTGCTCCTCTGATAAATCTTCGCATAAATTTATTAGCTGATTTATAATGGTTTTAGATGCTGATAAGATTTGCATAAAATAAATATGAATAGTTATTATTTACTTGATACAAGATATCAAATAATCAAAATAAATCATAACAAAGCATTTTATTATTGTTTGAATGTCGGTTGAATTACAATATTCTGTACTTTGGGATTTAAAACAACATTTTCTAACAACATTTTACTTCCTCTGCCTATGAAAATTAAATTTCCTTTCTATCTCTCAAAATGGTTTCACTTCGAATTTTGGCCCTTCTGGATTTTCTATTTTCCCGTGTATGGCTATGGATTGTATTTAGCTATTAAAGCTCGATCCTTTTCGTATTTTACAGCTGCTAATCCAGGAATGAAGTATGGAGGTGCATTTGGAATGGATAAAATGGAAATTTTAGATTTATTAGAAGCAAAATACATTCCTAAAGGCTTCTTATCAGAAAAAGGAAGTAGTGCTCCTAGCATTGTTGAGCAAATGCAGAAAATGAACTTTTCTTTTCCCATTGTGTGTAAACCTAATGTTGGAGAAAGAGGAATTGGGGTTGAAAAAATTGATTCAGAAAAAGATTTGGAATCTTTTTTAAATTCACAAAACCAAGATATTCTGGTGCAAGAGTTTATCGATTTTCCAATTGAACTTGGCATTTTCTATCATCGGTTTCCCATTACGTTAAAAGATGGAATTACATCTATCGTTAGAAAAGAATTTCTTAGCATTACAGGTAATGGAAAAGCTAAATTTGGTGATTTAGTGCGGGAAAACATTAGAGCTAAAGGAAGAATATCATACCTTAGAAAAAAATACAAATCCAAATGGAAACAAGTAATCCCATCGGGTATTAGCTACAAACTTGAACCCATTGGAAACCATAATCGAGGCACAAAATTCTTAGATGGAAATCACTTGATAAACGATCAATTGGTTGCCGTTTTTAGAAATATTTCAAAACCATTAAAAGGATACGACTATGGTCGTTTTGATATAAAAGTTAATAGTATTAAAGATTTATATGAAGGCGAGAATATCAAAATATTAGAAATTAATGGCACAAATTCAGAACCTGCACATATTTACGATCCTGATTATTCTTTATTTAATGCCTACAGAGAGGTGATTAAACACATGAATCTGATTTATGAAATCAGTAAAGAAAATAGGAAACTAGGAGTTAAACCAGAACCATTTGGTATGTTACTGAAAGGGCTTTACCAACATCTGTTTTTAAAGAAATAATGATAGCAATTGTAGTCACAAAAAAAAGAGGTTTCCCATATGGGAAACCTCTTTTTAGTTCATTGTATATTATCTAGAAAGTAAATGCAATCTCTACTTCGATTTGATTCATTTCTAACTCAATTGTTTGATTAGGAACCATATTTCCTTGCATAGCTTGAGCAGCATCAAAATCCATTGGGTTATAACCTTTTACACTTGCAGGCATAGCATATACCAATGCAAGGTGAAGCGCTTTTCCAGAATCTCCAATTGCTTTAGAGCAACCAATTGTGATATGATCTTCGATGATACCAGGAGCTAAAATATTAAATAAAACTTCTGATTTTTTAATAGGTTGATCACAATGTGAATAACCAGCTCTTAAAGTCCAAGTATCAATCCCAGCATACTCAGCACCAACTTTAATAACGTTGATATCTTCCCAACCAAAACCAGCACCTTTATCAGAACCTAGAGGAGTAAATGCAGGATCCATTGGAGTACGCATTTTATTAGAAACAGACGCAACATCCTTATAATTAATACGCTTGAAATCTGCTGCAAATACCCAATTCTCATTAGCTTGATATGCTAAACCTACAGTCCAAGTTGATGGAATATTAAAATCTCCCTGCTCTGCAAAAAGACCAGCATAATCATCAAACTCACTCATATATACCATCGTTTGGTAGCTAGCACCAATACTCAGTTTTTCGCTTAATTGACCTAGGTAACCTAACTTAAATCCTACTCCAAATGCGTTATCATGACCATTATCTGTTAATTTGGTCATATCACTTGACATTCCATTTTGTCCAAAAGCACCTAATCCTTTAGCTTCAAAATATTGGTAAGCAGCAATAGCAGTAACACCAAAGCTATGTTTCTCAGCAATTTTTCTTGAATAAGTTAAACCAACAAACATTTGCCCAAGATCTACACCAGTAGTTTCAGAACTTGTATCACCAAAAGTCATTGTAGGATAATCCGTATTCATACCACCATTACCATACATTGCTACAGAAAAGCTACTTTTTTCATTAAGCATCCAGTTAGCACCGAAATTAGGGATAAAGAAAATTTTACTGTCACTTTCGACAGTCCCCGGTGCCAAGCCAAATGCTGGTCGTGGAGACGGATTTCCTGTTACAGTATATTCACGATTGGGGTTAAAAAAACCAACACCTACTTGGTACTGTTTTCCAAGAAATACATGACCTGCAGGATTACCGTTAATTAACGAGTTTTTGTACCAAGCAATACCTGCTCCAGCTAAACCTTTATTTTGAGCGCCATATCCCACTCCAAAATACCCATCCGTTGCCTTAACAGGTTGAGTCGAAAAAATTCCAGCTAGTACAAATAAGGCTGAAAAAATAATTTTAGTAGTCGTTTTCATATTCTATTTTAATTTAGGTTTTCCATTAGGATTCATGAACAAAATACAAACTCTATAATTATCCATACATGTTTTATATCATATATCTAGATATCAATCCTATCACATCTCAAACTATCTAAATATTAGGTGTTTACCAAAGTCGTTTTTATGATAGAAACACTATTTTAACCCATTGTAAATAAGACAGTTCTAAATCTAGAATTAAATCAATAACACAACTGATATTATCCAATTACTGCATCGATAAATGTCTATTCATTTTCCTGTTTTTCAAATGATATAGAAACAAAAAAGCCTCTCCGAAATTAATCGAAAAGGCTTTTTATATTGGAATGCAAAATTTAACATCCCCCAGCTACTTTTTTCTTCTTTTTTCTTTTCTTGATTTTTGGTTTTACTGTAGTACTGGCTTTTGCATTCGAAATGACTGCACTACCACCACCTAATGCCATACTCGCACCTTTACGAAAATCGTACTTGGCAATCTCATCATCAGGACTCGTAGATGCCGGGGCCGTTGGGTTCATAATTGTTTCTGCCCAATAATTTAAACCACCCTGCATCACGTAATTGTTCTCAAACCCTAACTGACGCGTAATCATCCATGCTTCGTTAGATTTTAGATTCCCGTTAGAATAGAATATATTCATTTTTACATCTTGATCCAGATAGTCGGCCCATTCGTCTGATAAAATATCTGTTAATGGGATATTGATTGCATTTGGTAAATGGAATTTTTCATACTCATCTTGAGCACGTACATCAATCAATCGAAAAGATGGATCTTTCTGAACCAAAGCATCAGCAATTTCGTCAGTACTCATAAACTGAGCCCCCTCCTGCGCTTCTACAAGTAACTCTTCAGCAGTTAACTTATAAGCTTTTGTTGTATTTTCTGGTACTGCAGCTATTATAATTCCTAAAGGAATTAAAACTGAGGCTAATATCAATCTCATTTTCATATGATTGTTTTTTAAGTTACCTGACCTTAAATCAAGTTAATTTAAAATCTCTTTTTAGTCAAAATTTCTCTTCAAAAATTAATACTCCTCCCTAGGAAATTTCTTTTCAGCCCATTCACCAACCCAAAACATACCGAATGCAACCAGTATCAATCCAAGTGCGAACACTCCTCTTGGAATATCCAATATTTCATTCATAGTTGGAGCACCAATAAACTCAGCTTTGTAAAGCTCTTCGAACAGAGGATAACCTTCTGTAAAAATAACGATTCCCAAGAAAAGTCCGCCAATAAATGCTAGTGCATCAAGCTTACCAATTGAGATAGCACAAAAGGCTGTTCCAGGGCAAAAGCCACCCATAATAAAGCCAACACCCATAATTACACCTCCTACAATAGCAGAATGTAAGAATGTTGGATTAATATAAATTAGATCTAGATCGACCCAGCCAAAAAGGCTGAAAAATAACATGCCTACCAGTGCTGTAATAGCCGCCGTAAAAAAGACTTTTAATACTGTTGTGTCGTAACCGTAAAACATACCAGCTAATTTTCTGCTGGATGAAAAGCCACTTGATTCTAATACGAATCCGAAACCAATACCTATTAAAAAGGCTAAGAACAGGTTCGTGTCCGGAGAAATAAATTCATTTACTACTAATGGTCCCATAATTTATTTCTTTATTACATTAATAATTAAATCCAGTTTTTACGAAAAAAATATGCCAAGGCAAATGCTGTTCCGAAAATACAGGCCATTGTTATAAATCCACCAAGGGATAAAACGGCCATTCCGCTAAGTGCAGAACCTGAAGTACAACCTCGTCCTAACTGAGAACCAAATCCAAATAAAGCACCACCTAACAGAGCAAAAATCAATCTTCTTTTTGAAGAGATTTTAGGTGAATGTTCCACCTTAAACTTTAATCTTTTCGCAAAAGTTCCTGATAAAAATCCACCCACTAAAACACCAAAAACTTGAAAAACCAACCATGATTTCATCGGGTTACCAGGATGTGACTCATTATATTCTGAATAAAAAGCAGAGTTTTCAGCGTGAGATGGCATAACGGTATTTACCGTAGTAACCACTGCACTTTTAATAGCTCCACTAGCACCTAGTCCTCTACCAGAAATAAAATTGGCAGATAAAAGAACCAAACCCAGCATTATACCACCGATATATGGGTTCCAATATTTAGTTTTCTTTACTTCGTTCATATGATTTATATTTTACTATCTCAATCTGAATTGAGAAAAGATTATAAATTCTTAATTATAATTTTAATAAAGCCAGCGACTTGCCTGACCAGCATAGGCGATAATGAATCGTAACATTAAGCTACCGAACAAAACCAAAACAACTGGAATAACAACTGGTATTTTAAATTTACGCAGTTCTAAAATCTCAAGTATTGCCGGAACAATCATTCCCAGAATAACAACAAAAATCCAGAAAGGAGCTGTATAAGGGCCTCCTAAGAATAAATTAGCCGCTTCGATTTGAACTTGTGAACTTGCTAAGAATCCCATGAACATGTGGACAATTAAGAATAACTCAACTCCAATAATCATTAGATCTAACTGAGCAAAACGTTTTCTCTCATCATGATTTTTCGATAACCAGATGGTGATAGCAGAACCTGCTGATAATCCCGAAGCTAAAAACAATGGTCCTAAGATGGACGTGTTCCAAAGTGGACGTGCATTAAAGGCTGAAAATAGAATTCCGGTATATATACCAAGTATAGCAGATGAAATTAACATGATCCAAGCCAAAACGATCTTTTGCTTTTCGAAGAAAGCCAGAACATCTTTTATGATATCAAATTTCCAATCCCACTTTGGGAATAATTCTTTAATATGCAGGGCACACCATAGCATTGATAATGGTGTCACTAACATTAAAGTCCATGCACCCCACGACATTGGCGATTCCAACTTAATAGTTGTGTAGAGTCTCCAAAAATAAAGCTTGTGGTGCAGATCTAAAAATAGAGCAATCAATCCGAGAACTAATGCTATTGGAGCCAACATAGGTGCAATTTTAACTGCTGTGCTGTATTCACTTTCTTTGCCTCTTAGATAATACAAAGCCGCAAAAAATAGTAATCCAGCCGCTAAACCTCCCAAAAATAAATAAGTTGGAATCTCCCAATGCCAAATATGAAGTTGGGGATCGATAAGCGGGTTATTTCTACCACTAACAATTATTTCTTCACGCATTTTGTTAGTTTTTTCAGATTAGGAAATACAATTGAGGTTTTGTACCGGCCTCTGGAATTAAGGTTTTATGCTTTCTCTTTTTCAAGATTTCTGAAACTTCAGATCTGGGATCGTCCAAATCGCCAAAATACATACACTTTGTAGGACAAACAGCAACACAAGCTGGCTGCAATCCTTTTTTCACTCGGTGCAAACAGAAAGTACATTTATCTACATATCCTTTAGGGTGAACAAAACGTGCATCATATGGACAAGATGTAATACAAGCACTACAACCTATACACTTATTTTCTGTAACAAGTACAATACCACCTTCGCCATAATGACTGGCTCCTGTTGGACAACAACGCACACAAGGTGAATTTTCACAGTGGTTACATCGCTCAGAACGGATTTCCATTTCAAGCTGAGGGTAGGTTCCATCCATTACCTCTACAACCCAGTCGCGGCAGTAACCAATCGGCACATCATTCTCCGTTTGGCAAGCGACTACACAGTCGCTGCAGCCTACACACTTTTTGGTATCGATAGCCATTGCATATCTCATAGTTTAGGCCTCCTTTTTATTATCAAATCTGAATGTTACAAAATTCCCTCTCATACCTGTTCCTCCCATAATTGGGTCGATCATTACATTAGAGATAAGTTGAGTATCACTAATACCCTTACCGAAACAACGTTTCATTCTCTTATCAGCATGTCCAAAACCATGAACCATATAAACTGAGTCGAAACGAATACGCTCGGTTACTCTTACCTTAATTGAGAAATCGGAAATAATGCCATCTTGATTTTCCAGATAAACATATTGATCATTTTTCAAATCCCACTCCTTAGCCACTTTAGGATTCACCCAAAGGGTATTTTCATCCATCAAGTCAGTTAAATTCGGATTATTAGCTGTACGACTAAAAGTATGCATGGGTGCACGTCCGTATATCAAACGGTAGAAACCTTCCTGAGGCTCAGGATGCTGAACGAATACTGGTATTGGCTCAAATCCTTCTTCAGCAAGTGCTGTAGAATAAAGCTCAATCTTACCTGTATTGGTATCGAATTCGATATCTTCATTTTTCTCAAAATACAAATCGTCATACTCACGTTTGATTCGCTTAACACCAATTCGTTGCATCTCCTCCAATGAAGTACCAACCTGCTGAAGTTCCCAATCAATTTCATCTTCAAGATTCTCAAATGGGAAATAATCTAATAAGTCAAGTCTTTTAGCTATTTCTCTAGCCATCCAATAGGCTGGCTTCGTATTATATTTAGGGTCTACAGCTGGCATTCTAAGTGCAATGCTTGGCTCTCTGCCTTGTGATACTCTTAAAGAATCGTAACGCTCTAGATAAGTACATTCAGGTAAAACCACATCAGCATAACCAGTTATTTCCATTGGCATGGTATCAACCACAGCTATTAAATCAAGTTCCTGAATTGCCTTAAGTGTATTAGCTTGATTGGGTAAAGTGTTAATTAAATTAGTTCCGTTAACAATCCAAGCTTTAATAGCACAACTCATTTCCGGACTAGGTATAGATGCATCACAAACACCAGATGCCAAGGCTAAATCTGCCAATTCATACTTCCCTCCCATCGCATCTCTCCAATTTTTACTTGGTTTTGGAAAGTCTGGAAGTTTAAAATGAGGTACAGAAGCTTTTTCCGGATTATAGTATCCACCTCTTCTTCCCCAACTACCTAATAAGGCATTAAGAATAGCTACAGCTCTCAATCTTTGGGTATCATCACCGTACCAGGTTACATGTCGCCCCGGATGCACAATAACAGCAGGAGCAGCATCAGCCATAGCACGTGCTGTTTCTCTAATTTGTTGCGGCTTAAGTGTTGTTACACCATAAGCCCACTCAGGCGTATATTGCTGAACGTGTTCTTTTAATTGGTCAAAACCATAACAGTATTTCTCTACGTATTTTTTATCGTAAAGTTCTTCGTTAATGATGACGTTCATCCAAGTTAAAAGTAAAGCCATATCAGTAGATGGCTTAATTGGCAACCAAAATTTTGATTTACTTGCCACCGTCGAAAAACGGGGATCTACAGTAATAATCGTCGCACCTTTATCAATGGCATCAGACATCTCCTGAACCTGACCATTGTGCATGTTTTCACCTAAGTGAGAACCTATTAATACCAAGCATTTCGTATCCCGAATATCGGTATTCTCAGGTGAATTAATCCCTTGTCCATAAGTTGCAAGAAAAGCAACCTCACGAGGTCCTCTACACTGAGCATAAGACGGAGCTGCTATGTTATTAGAACCTAATCCCTTTAATACTTTACCAAAATATTTCCCTCCGGATCCGTGCGAAAACAGAGCTAATGATTCCGGACCATGCTCCTTTTTGACTTTCTGCAGTTTTGCAGCTATATAGTCGAAGGCTTCATCCCAGCTAGCTTCACGAAAGGTCTGCTCGCCTCTTTCCTCTGTTCTAATCAAAGGTGTTTTTAGTCTATCCTCATCATTATACATACCAACACCGCCGGTACCTCGAGGGCAAAAACGTCCATTACAATTAGGATCATCATTGTTTCCAATGATTTTCTTTATGCGACCATTCTCATCTTTATACACCCATCCTGCACACTTCCAAAAACAGACTTCACAGTAGGTTGGTGTACGCACAAAATCGAATGGCCCTTTAAAATGAGAGGGATTTTTTTTCACAAGATTTTCGGCGAAAGCATCTAGCAGGCCTCCTCCAAATATTAATCCAGCAGCGCTTAAAGAACTAATTTTTAAAAATTGTCTTCTGCTATTCATGTTGTGAAAACTTTAAACTTGTACACAACAACATATCTACAAACTTAGATTTATGGATGTAAACATATATAAAAAGATGAATTGAAAAACATGCTCTAGAGCATAAATTGCTTCTTTATAATTGTTCTTAAAAAAGGAAAAGCCCCGAAGACACTGAAACAAACAAACATATAACTATTTAGATTTTTACTAAATTACATTTGTTGTATTTTTTCAACATTTAGACCAATTGCCAAGTCACAACACTCTACAATTAAGGGAATTGAGAATATTCTCACTAAAAAGAAACTCCTTTACTTTACAGATCAAATTCTTTAATGCTTTTTTTAAAAATTAGAGTGCGTTAATATCCTTCGGAGAATTAGCATTTAAAAATAATTTAGAGCTATAATATGCCAGTTCATGCGCAATTATAAACGACTTACCATTAAGTAAATCTAGTAATTCCATCATTTTATAATTACCTGATAACAGTTCCTTTTCAATTATCGGTAAACAAGATGAGTTAAAAATAGAGATTAGTGGTTGTCTTCTATCTGTATCATCTATAGGACATATAAAATTAGCATCCATGATATTTGAAAGCATATCTAAAAATAATTGTTCTGGAACATTAGGAACATCACAAGAAATGACAGCATAAAAATCAGATTTGATAGCCTTCATACATGAATAGATTCCACCTATTGGTCCACAATCTTTTATTTCATCAGCTACAACTGGAATATTTAAATAGGAATAACAATCCTTATTTGAACTTATCACAAGCTGATCACAAATTGCTTGTAAAGCTTCAATAGGATATTCAATTAGTCTTTTTCCTTTGTGCTCAACTAATCCTTTTTCAGTTCCCATTCTTGAGCTTTTACCACCAGATAAAATAATTCCCGTCACTTTTCTTGATCCACTCATACTTCAAATATAAGAAGAAATTAAAACCCAAAAAATCGGACAAATAGGTCTTTATATTTTGAAACCAGAACTACTATAATTATATTTAGAATCATTTTAAATAAAATTTAAATCCAGAAAATATGAAAAAGATGATATTATTATATTGTATACTCCTTTCTGGCTTTGTTAATGCAAATAACACTATGAGCGAAAAGAATAAAGAAGATAAATATGAACTAGCTACATTTGGAGCTGGTTGTTTTTGGTGTGTAGAAGCAATTTTCCAAGAACTAAAAGGAGTTGAGAGTGTAGTTTCGGGCTATATGGGAGGCAATGGGGAGACAACATATAAGGAGGTTTGTACAGGTCAAACAGGACATGCCGAAGTTTGTCAAATTAAATTTAATCCTCGCATAATAAGCTTTGAAGAACTTCTTGAAATATTTTGGCAAGTGCACGATCCTACAACTCTAAATAGACAAGGGGCTGATGTTGGAACACAGTATAGATCTGCAATCTTTTATCATTCAGAAGAACAAAAGAATATATCTGAATCAATAAAAGCAAAATTAAATGAAAGTGGTGCATGGGACAATCCAATCATCACTGAAATTTCCATTAAATCTAAATTCTACAAAGCTGAAAATTATCATCAGGACTATTTCAACAGTAATTCTAACCAGCCATACTGTTCAATGGTTATAAAACCTAAGCAAGATAAATTTAAAAAAGCCTTTAAACATAGGCTTAAAAATCACTAAACAAAAATGCCAGATAATTTCTGGCATTTTTGTTTCCCACCTTTTATTTTAATCAATTCACACGATTATTCTGCATTTTCACAAGGTTCACCATCTATTTTATCAAACCTCCCCAACTACTTAACAATAAGAATATTCCTATCAATAAATAGTTCTATATTTGTATTGACTACTCAACCAAAATTTAATTTTATGAATAAACATCTACTCCTTTTACTTTCTTGTATTTTCATTTTTCAATTCGGTTATACTCAAGCCAAATCGGAAATAAATAATTACCCTAACTGGGGCATAATGCAATACAAAGTTATCACTGAAGATAATGTATCAGAAAATGAAATATATCAGAATGAATTATTTCAAAAAGGAAAATTAACCACGAATGAGAACCTTGAATTAAACGCTCTTAAATTTCGCTATAATATTAAAAAAGATGAAATTGAATGTAGAGTTGGTGCACAGCATAGCATTATTAACTTTCCTCAAGCAATAAAAGAAATCAGCATTGATGGAACTTGTTACGAATATCAAAAATATCTTGTTAAAAAAGATACTGCTAAAGGCTATTTACTAAAGCTACATGGAGGAGATCAAACTATTTATGCAAAATATTACATTCCAAAAAATAAAACAATTGCCCCTGAAAGTAAAACTTATTATTTACTGAAAAATAAAGGACAGCTTCCTAAAAAGATTAGTTCGATAAGAAGCACAATTACGAACCATTTTGGAAAGCAGGAAAAAGAAATTCGGGAATATGATCGAAAAAATAATATTAACTGGAACAACCCAATGGATTTAAAAAAGTTAATTAGCTACCTTTCAAGTTTAAAACAGACAATGTAGCCTCTCTTTTCAATTTCCCATTTGGAGTTTTAATAAATTCCTTAATAAAAAAAATATCTCTGGCTTGTTCGAACTTATCGAGCAAGCCTTTTATTTTTACTTGAAGTTTCAATTTATCATTTTCTGCAGCTATTGGATTTTCTACGAGTAAGACTAGCTTCTGACCTAACTTTTCATCTGGTACTCCAGCTAAAAAAAATGGCGCAGAAATCACATTCTGTAGTTTTGCTTCAATTGTTTCTGGGAACAATTTGATACCTCCTGAATTTACAACATTGTCGTACCGCCCAAGCCAAGTAAATTGTTTATCATCAATTAAATCAACAACATCGTTGGTTACAATTGGTAAGGATAAAACCTGAGGTGCATTAATTTTCAAACAACTTCTCTCATCGAGAGAAAATGTGACATCGCCTAAACCTTTAAAATATTTGGATTGATTTGGTCCATTTAAAGGTTTAATTGCCACATGGGAAACCGTTTCAGTCATTCCATAACTAGAAAAACATCTTGTAGTCAAATTCTGAATTTGCTTTTCTAGTTTGAAATCAACTGCTCCTCCTCCTATCAGCAAATTATTAATTAATCCTAATGTACTAGGTGATTTTAGGCTATTAACCAATTGAAGTGGAACCATAGCTGCAAAATCCACTTTAGTGTTGATACTTTCCAAAGGATTTCCATTTGGATCAACTAAAATTAGGTTTAGTTGCCACAAAAAGGCACGAACAATCATCATTTTACCAGCAATATAGTTTGCTGATAAACAAAGAAGTGCTGATTGCCCATTCTCAAAACCAAAAAAATCGCCTGTTAGCTTTGCTGAATTTAGCATCTTCTGTTTAGAGAGTGTAACTTCTTTGGGCACACCTGTGGAACCTGACGTTTTTGCAATAACAGAATCTTTTGAATCGAACCATTCTAAAATAAAAGCATAAACATCTCTCTCCCATTGAAAGGAGCTATTGTTTACACGTTCCTCGCAATGATGGTATAGTGCCTCACCTGCAAAATATTTCCCATTTATGGTCAATTCCTCTTTCATATAACTTCAGAAATTAAGTTCCCACTTATTAGTCTTATTAAAAGCTAGCAAGCCTTTTTCCATATACAAAGGAGATACAATATTATTCGTATAAATTTGCCCAGTACCGAGTCCTTGTGGCATTGAATTGCTTAAGGTATAAGTCCATTGGGCAATTGCATTCAGGCCGATATTCGATTCTAAAGCAGAAGTTATCCACCAAGGAATATTTCGTTCATTTGCTAAAGTAATCCATTCTTCACTTCCTCTGATCCCACCTAATAAACTTGGCTTAAGAATAATATACTGAGGCTTAATTGTATCCAGTAATTCACGCTTCGTTTCGATCTCATGAATTCCGATTAGCTCCTCATCTAAAGCAATTGGTAGCGGGGTTTTCACGCACAATTCAGCCATCTCGTTCCATTGACCAGCTTTTATTGGTTGCTCGATTGAATGTAAATCATATTGTGCTAATTGTTTTAATTTATCCAACGAATTCTGAGGTAAAAATGCTCCATTAGCATCTACTCTTAATTCAATTTGATCAACTGAAAATTCTTTTCTAATCGATTCTAAAAGCTTAATTTCATCATCAAAATTGATTGCTCCTATCTTAAGCTTTAAACAATTAAAACCATCTTCCAATTTTTGTTGAATCTGCTCTTTCATAAAGACTGAATCCCCCATCCAAACAAGGCCATTAATGGAAATTTGTGCAAGTCCTTTCGTAAATTCTGATGGAAACAACAGCTTACTCCCATTCGATTTTAAATCCAGAAAGGCAGTTTCTAACCCAAAATAAATTGAAGGCCAATTCTTTAATCCATTCTCAAGATAGTACCAAAAATCATCAATATTTTCACAAACCTCTTTTATTTTATCTTCGTATCCTGGCCTGTCATCAGAACTCAAACCTTGAATGATAGAACACTCCCCAATTCCTTTAACAGAAGGTTTTTGATCATCCCAAACTCGAATGAACCAAGAATCTTTCTTTGTTAAAACCCCTCTAGAGGTTCCACTTGGACGTTTAAAATCTAAAGGATAATAATGAAAATCAGCTTTTAGCATTTGTTAAAATAATTTTAGAATTAATCCAAGGCCAAAACACAAACTAAATAAGAATGTACTAATGGCTAATTTTTTTAATTCTGGATCTAGTTCTCTTGAATTGACATTTTTGATTACCACAATAATATTTCTGATAAAGAATGGAAAACTAAACAAAAACAACAACTGTAGAGCCGAATCCCATTTAAAGAAAGTATATAAACATGCAGAAAGCATTGCAATAAATATTAAAGTCAAATGGTATATTTTAGCTTTTTCAGCTCCCATTTTGACAACAATGGTTATTTTTCCTGTTTTGCTATCATTTTCAACATCACGCATATTATTTAAATTTAATACACCGACACTTAGCAAGCCAATTGATATTGCTGGCAATACTGTTATCCAATTTAAACTACCTGTGTGCAGAAAATAAGATCCAATTACACCAACCAATCCAAAAAAGATAAAAACAAATAAATCGCCAAAGCCCATATAACCATATGGGTTCTTGCCTATTGTATAATTTATAGCTGCGCCTATTGCTAAAACTCCAACACCCAAAAGAATTAATCCTTCTTGCAGACTAATTAGCTGTAGACCTTCATAAATTAGATATGAGCCTGTTATCAGCGATAATACAATAAAGACAAACAACATGTTCTTCATTTCCTTTTTACTAATGTCTCCACTTTGAACGGCCCGCTCAGGGCCAATTCGATTTTCATTGTCAGCACCAGAAATTGAATCACCTAAATCATTTGCCAGATTCGATAGAATCTGCAAAAAAAGAGTGGTTGTAATGGCCAATATAAATATAGATGAATTGAATTTATCATGTGATGCTGCTAAAAAGCTTCCAAGTAAAATACTCGAAAGGGCTAAAGGAAGGGTTCTTAATCTAAAGGCATGAATCCATGCTTTCGTTTTACTCATAAATAGTAGAAAAATTGAAATTCAAAGTTAAAAAATTGCCTGCACACTGCAAGACAAAAAAAGAGTGATGCTAAGCATCACTCCATAATTTCCATAGGAAATGTAATAATTAAAGATAAAAAAGGTTTTTAAGCTTCCAATTCAGGCGTTATCGCATCGGCAAATTGTTTTGAAAGAGCAATGTACTCCTGCTTAAAATCATCCTCTTTCAAATATTCTTTAATTTGCTCTTGCCAACCATCAGCCTGAGCTGACAATTCCATTATTTTATGCTTGTTACTAACATCAGCATTATTAATTTTCTCATTTTCTACAACCTCAATGTATTCATTCACCCAAACCTTATAATTTTCCAAAAATTGACGTCGATCTTGTTTCGATGAAAAACGATTTGGATTAATATCCGCAAAAGCTTCCTTATCAATTAAAGTAGCAGCACCAACTGCAACCCCTAATTTCTGAAGAAAACCTCGTCTGTTTGTGTTTTTATTACTCATTTCATATAATTTAAGACTTTCAAGTCTTAAATCTACTATATTAAATTAGTTTAAAAAAGAATAGCAATTAGAATTTGAGTCTCATAGATTGAAAAACTATCTTAAAGATCATAAAAAGCAGTTTCAAGAATAAAAGTAACAAAACATGATGCTCATGACTAACAAACATATACCAACACGCGAAGAAGCATTCACTTTACTGAAAAAATACACCAAGTCTGAAAGCTTAAGAAAACATGGACTAGCGGTTGAAGCGGTTATGCGATACTATGCTAAGAAGTACAATGAAGATGAAGAAAAGTGGGGCGTAATTGGCCTTGTACATGATTTAGATTGGGATCAATTTCCAGAGGATCATTGCAATAAAACAAGAGAAATTCTGGAGCAGGAAAATTGGCCAGAAGAGTACATTAGAGCCATTCAAAGTCATGCATGGCTAACCTGCACAGAAGTTGAACCAAAAAGCCTATTAGAAAAAACACTTTATGCTGTTGATGAATTAACTGGATTGGTTACTACTACAGCTTTAATTCGTCCTTCTAAATCGGTTATGGATGTTAAAGTTAAATCGGTAAAAAGAAACTGGAAAAACAAACGTTTTGCAGCTGGAGTTGACCGAACTGTTATTGCGCGTGGAGCTGATATGCTAGATATCGAACTTGAAGACTTAATTCATGATTGCATTAAAGGAATGCAGAAGATTGCTAGTGAGTTAGGCTTAAATGGAAGTGATCTAAATACTTAAGTACTAAAACAAATTCAAAAACTCTTTCGTAGTAGTACGAAAGCAATTCATTTAATCTAAACATGACAATATGCCAAAATTATCATATTTACTCTTCGTTTATTTTATTTTATCCATTCCAAACAATACCTTTTCAACTAAATTATTTGCTCAAGAACAAAATAATTCAGAGCAAAATGTTTTAGTACTTCATAGCTATCACCAGGGACTGGCATGGACTGACAGCATTACTAGTGGAATACGCGCCGTTTTTAAAGACCGACCAGATATTAATCTCATTTTTGAATATCTAGACACTAAGCGGAATTATAATGAAGAGTATTTTACCGCTTTGCAAAACATCTACAAAGTAAAAGCCAAACAAATTCCTTTTCAAGCAATTATTACCAGCGACAATGCTGCTTTTACTTTTATGAAAGATCATGGAAGCAAATTCTATCCAGACATTCCTGTTATTTATTGTGGCGTAAATGATCTTGATCGAAATATACTAAAGGACTATCCCAACTTTTTTGGCTATGGAGAAAAAGCTGACCATCATGGTACACTATCTTCAATAAAAAAAATATTTCCAGAAAGAAAAAATATTTTCATTATCAATGATAACACGATTACTGGAAAAGCTATTCAAAGAGAGTTAGACGAAATTATTGAAGAATTTGAAGATGTTAATTTTGAATCTATTTCAGAATTCACAATGGAGAGTTTGCAACAAACCATACGAAATTTGGATGATAGCTATGTAATTTACCTACTTGTTGTTAACAGAGATAAGAACGGAAACTTCATATCCTACCAAAAAGGAATAACACAAATTAAAGAAGTAGCACATGTTCCAATATTCGGTTCTTGGGATTTTTACCTAAATAAAGGTTTATTTGGGGGTAAAATTACAAGAGGATACGAACAAGGCAGTAGAGCAGCAACCCTTGCATTAAAATTAATGCAAGAATCATTCACCAACGACATACCGCAATTCAACTATTTACCTAGCACCTATGTTTTTGATCATAATGAATTGATTAAATTTGATATCTCTATAAATCAATTACCCGAAAATAGCATAATCTTAAATGAACCAAAAGATTTAAGCTTACTTATAAAAATTAGCCTTATCAGTATAATCATATTGATTTTAGTCGTGCTAAGTTTAATAATTTGGTTAAAAATCAAACAAAAAAGAGCCATTGTACTACAAAATTTAGTCCTTGAAAAAACATCAAAATTAAATGAAACAAATCAAGAACTTGAAAAAGTAATACAAAACAAAGACAAATTTTTCTCCATTCTTGCACATGACCTAAGAGGCTCTATTGGCGTAATTTTAAACCTTTCTAGCTTTATAAATAATGAAGAAATTGAAATAAGCGAAGAAGAAAAAAATGAATTCAATAGAGACATATTTCATGTAGTTACGAGAACAAGTACTTTACTAGAAGATTTATTTTATTGGGGTACCAATCAAATAAAAGGTGGCCCAGAGCTAGACTATTCGCAATTTGATATTAATGAGGTTTTACAAGAAATATCCAAAACATTTAAAATTAACCTAAGCAACGTATCTTTTGAAATTGACGATTCTTCTGAATTGAAAATCAATAGTGATTTAAACATTTGCAAGTTTATATTTCGCAACATTATTCAAAATGCAATAAAATATAGTAATAAGGGAGGTTGCGTGTGGATCCGATCCTATACTAAGGAGAATAAATTTTATATTGAGGTAAAGGATCAAGGTATTGGTATGTCAAAAGAAATTATTGAAAGTATCTATCAAAAAAATCCTATACGAATAGAAGGGCTATCCGGACAAAAAACAACTGGATTAGGGCTTCCTACTGTTCTTGATTATTTAGACATATTAGAAGGTGAGTTATTAATTAAAAGTGAATCAGGCAAAGGATCAACATTTACGATTGTATTGAGAAGTCATGAAGAATTGGAACAAGTTTAATAAACTTCAGATTTTTCTTCCATAATATATTTTCACCTAACTGATATTGATGATACTATACGTATGTCTACGTTCTGATTATAAATTATTCTTACTACTTTTTATCAAACCTTCTAGTATCCATTTTTCATCTTTTTTCGTTAAAAAGAAATAAAGTGTATCCCAAACTCTTTCTCCTTTCACTAAAAAATAACAGGTTGCATTGATCACGAAATGTTTTTTATTTCTTGTAAACATTGGTGGTGATATTAGAAAACAAACTACACCTTCACGATATATTAAACGATTCGTAATCTGATCTAAATACTTTTTAGGAATATATTTCCCAATTAGATTTGACTTTTGATAATCATATTGATGAATCATGTAATCGACTGTCTCAACATCTAAAACAGAATCAATCATTAATAAATCTGCTTTAATTAATTCATTAGGTAAATATCCAGCAAACTGATCTAAAATGAAAAATGTCTTGTAATTCGTACTATCATCAATTTGATTTACAACAAAAGCTTCTAAAGCTACAGATATATCTTTATCATTGACCAATTCTTTGTTTTCAAAACAAGCACTCATAAAAAAGACAATCCCAATAAAAAATATTGCTCGATTAATCATACCCTCCTACCATAATACAAATGATCGCAAGTTTCTCCATCAATATCTGCGACATGTGGCATTAAGCCCCAGCGTTCGAAACTAAATTTCGCTAGTAATTTCAGACTAGCCAAATTAGCAGCCAACAAAATGGCAAACAAGCTCTTAAATTGATACTTAGGAGCTTCACAAATCACAAACTGCATTAGCTGTGAGCCAATTCCTTTTTGCAAATGCTCTTCATGAATGTAATAACTCACCTCAGCAGCAGATTGCAGAGCTCTTCGTCCTGCTCGGTAAGGACTGAAACAGATCCAACCAAGAATGCCACTTTCCTCTGCTACAAACACAGGATACTCTTCGGGACGATGTCCATCAAACCATTTGGTGCGCTGTTCCATACTAATTTCATCTAAATCAGCAGTACAATAGCGTTTACGAACGGCCTGATTGTATATTTCGTTGATAGCTGGAAGGTCGGACTGGGTGGCTAGGCGAATTTTCATTGTGTTTCTTTTTGATTTTGAATGTTCAAGATAATAAAAATATAGATTTACGAAACCCTACACCGAAAGCTTTTGGTGCCCTTGAAGGAGGCTCTGTAAAAAACGACGAAAGGCATCTAAAACTGTTCTTATAGTTATCCATATGCTTTATTCCGAATCTCTATTTAGGAGCAATATTCTTAATGAAAATGTGATTTATTTCATCATCCTGTAAGTATTCTATGTCTTCGTTAAACTCTTCTTCGTCAGTATTATTCTCAGCAGCCTGAGGTATCTTCTTATAGCCACATCTGGCAAAGAATAGGTTAAGTCTTTCTTGTGCTTTGTCGTATTTTTTGTCATCGGCAATTCCTTCGAAACCTATAGGAAAACTTTTAAAAGCCACATAAGCACAGGTCGATTTAAAGTAGATATCTAAACTATTTAAAACATATTTACCATATCCTTTAGCTCTGTATTTTTCTTTAATCTCCAATCGATTGACAAGCAAAATATTCATATTAAAACTATCGCCCACCAATTCTACAATCTGATCACTAACATTAGAATAGGTATCGTCTAATATAGCCTTACCCACCGCAAGAGATGAAGAAGATTTATCAAAAGCTTCCATTAAACTTGTATGCCCAGCTTCGAAATTCAAGTCATACATCTCTAAACAAATCGTTCCAATCTCGACCTCATCCAAATCATAATTATCAAATTTATCATATGAATGTATTAAGATCTTTCCCTCATAAGTCGTCATATTCGGATGAGAAGCATAATCTACATCTAACAAATGCGAAAAACGGTATTCTACTCTAACATTTTCGTCCATATATTCACTATTTTTATTGAGGTGCAAAGGAAGTAAAAACCTCTAGAATAGTAAACATACATTCACTTCCTTTTATTTCTTAGTGTACATTTTTCGTGTTCTACATCATTCAATTAAAAATGGCCATCAGAATTATCCAATGGCCATTTTACTATTTTCAATTTCTGAATTACCCCGGGAATTTAGGGAATTTCTGAAATTCAGGATCACGCTTTTCAAGGAAAGCATTTTTACCTTCCTGAGCTTCCTCCATTAAGTAATACATCATGGTTGCGTCGCCTGCAAATTCCATTAAACCACGCTGCCCGTCAAGTTCAGCATTCAAACCACGTTTAATCATACGCAATGCCATAGGACTACGCATCATCATAATCTTACACCATTCAACTGTTGTGTCTTCCAAATCTTCAAGAGCAACAACTTTGTTGACCATACCCATTTCTTCAGCTTCTTTGGCAGAATACTGCTGGCATAGGAACCAAATTTCACGCGCTTTTTTCTGACCAACCTGGCGTGCCAGGTATGAAGAACCAAAACCTGCATCGAAACTTCCTACCTTAGGACCTGTTTGTCCAAACTTAGCGTTATCCGAAGCAATCGTTAAGTCGCAAACCACGTGTAATACGTGACCACCACCAATAGCATAACCATTTACCATTGCAATTACTGGCTTAGGCATTGAGCGAATAGCCTTGTGCAAATCCAAAACATTTAAACGTGGCACACCACTTTCGTCGATATAACCACCTACTCCTTTTACATTTTGGTCTCCACCTGAACAAAAGGCTTTATCACCCGTTCCAGTGAATACAATTACACTAATGTCTGCACGCTCACGGCAAATATCCATCGCATCAAGCATATCGAAATTCGTTTGTGGACGAAATGCATTATACACCTCCGGGCGGTTAATGGTAATCTTTGCAATACCTTCGAAGAAATCAAATTTGATATCCTCGTATTCTTTTATTGTTGTCCAGTTTCTAGTTGTCATCTTTCTTTGTTTTTATGTTTTTAAAGTAATTTATTAGTACTTGATCATTCACCGTTCTTGGTGTCTTGATTTCTAAAACTGCCGCTTTCTCATTTGCAGCATAAAAGTTTGGTAAAATATTTTCTAGCTGATCTTTATTTTCAGCATAAAAATAATCTAAACCATATGTTTCCGCCAATTTATCAGCCTTATAATCTTGAACTGTTTCAAAATATTCTTCTAATTCATCTACTCCCGATGGACCAGATATAAAACGGAAAATGCCTCCTCCTCCATTATTTATCAGGATAATTTTAATATTTGCTTGTAAGTATTTATTCCATAAAGCATTTGAATCGTAGAAAAAACTAATATCACCAGTAATTAGCGTTGTAATTTTGTTATTCACCAATGCTGCTCCAACGGCAGTTGATGTACAGCCATCAATTCCGCTAGTTCCTCTATTTGAATTGTACGTTAATTGGTTAGAAATTTTAAAAAGCTGAGCATATCGTACTACTGATGAGTTCGCCAAATGCAAATTTCCATTTTCAGGAATTGCACCCAAGATGCCTTCAAATGCCTTCATATCGCTCCATTCTAATCCCGCCAAATAATTTGCATGCAAGTCAGATACTTTTAGATCTCTGGCTTTCCAAAAATCGGCATATGAACTATCCGATGGTTTTATTCTTGGTAATAATTGTTTGAAAAATGAAGCTGGGCTAACATCTATATGAGATGTTAAGCTTTTAAATGTATCAATATAGTGATCCTCTTGCCCTATAAACCAATGTTCTTTTGATCGATTATCCCTTAAAAACGATTTAATCATTTTAGAAACCAAAGGGCCGCCAAAATTAATCAATAAATCAGGAGTGAAATCTTCTAATTCGTCTTTTTTTATAGAACAGATCACTCGATCTATACAAGGCAGAAATTCTTTATTTTGAAGATTAGAAACCGACTCGGTAAGAACTACTACATTCTTATTTTGAGTCAATTCCGATAGTAATTCATTTAAATCGGCTTGCGGGTGCAGTAAACCCGCCACAATTAATATTTTCTGAGTTGAATTGAAAATATCAGCAATAGCATCTATTGTATCTCCACTTAAAGCATCAACCGAATTTATTTTTCCAATAACTCTTTCATTTGTATCTGGATATTTTTTCACTCCATACAAAGGCTCTCGCAATGGAAAATTAATATGCACCGGACCAATTCTTCCAGTAAGTGTTTTTGTTAGAGCCTCATTTACCATTCTATTTAAATACCAGCAATCGTCTGGATCATTAGCATCTAATGGCAATTGATAGCTTGCTTTAACAAATTCACCAAATACATTTACTTGTGGTAAAGCCTGCGAATCATCTTGCCCGATCCATTCCACTGGTCTGTCTGCTGATATCACGACTAAGGGAATTCTTTGATAAAATGCTTCAGCTATTGCTGGTCCATAATTTAACAAAGCTGTTCCTGAAGTACAAACCAAGCCAACTGGTTTTCTTGTTTGCTGAGCAATACCCAAAGCAAAATACGCCGCACTTCTTTCATCGACAATTACCAAACTTTTTATTCGCTGATCTTTCGCAAAAGAAATACTTAAAGGAGCGTTACGAGAGCCTGGCGAAACAATTACGTATTCCATTCCTTTTGCCCAACAGATATCAATTAATTCTTTAACACCTTTAATATCCGAGTATATTCGCTCCATATCTTTATTTTTGTCCTTGTTCTATTGCAACAATAAACCAGTTTATCGCAGAAGTAGTGTAAATATGCTCAAATTTAAAATAAATTATTGGGCTTCCCTTACTTCGTAATCACATTCAATAAGGTTTGCGCTTTTAAACAGGTTTCTTCCCATTCCTTCTCTGGAATTGAATCAGCTGTTATCCCTCCGCCAACATAGAGTGCCATTTGGTTTTCCAGCACTTTCATGCTTCTTAAATTTACAAAAAGAGAGATCTTTTTTATCGAATTTATTGGTCCCAAGTAACCTGCATAATATTCTCTATCGTGCTTTTCTAGCTTATTGATTAAGGAGATGGCTTTTTTCTTTGGCAAACCACAAACTGCAGGAGTTGGATGAAGATCCTTGACAAAGTTTGATAATTGATCAAAGTTCATCTTTAAAGGCAAACGGTAGCTCGTTTTTAAATGCACTACATTTCCTGCTTGAACAGTTGTTGGACCTTCTCTCTCAATTTCATTTAACTGATGTTCTTCAAAAATATTTTCTATATATTGACTGACAAAGGCTTGTTCATTTACTTCTTTTTCTTCCCAATGAATTTGATCCAGTAGCCTGTTTCCTATTTTTTGAGTTCCGGCTAAAGCAACTGTTTCTATTTTATCTTTATTTACGGAAAGTAATGTCTCTGGGCTAGCTCCTATCCACGTTCCAATTCCAGGGATCGAAACATAAAATACAAATGCAGAATCATATGCCTCCGTCAATTTTAAAAATGAACTTGTGGCCTTACTCCTACCAATACCATCTAAAATTTCAATCCTAGACAGAATGACCTTATCCAAAGCTTTCTGCTGCAAGTCATGAATCATACTCTTAACCTGCTGATAATATAAAGCTTGAGAACTACCGAAAACCTCTCCTAAATCGGAAGAGTTCACGAAGGAAAGTTCCTCATTACCCAGTAATTGAATTGATTCAGTCTTTATTTCTGAGGCTTCCAGATCGATATCACTGCGTATAAACCATGCTTTGTGAATCCCATCTGTATCAAAAGGAGAAAAAACGAATCCTTTATTTTCAACCAATTCATTCAAGTTCTGATAATCACACAAGTCGGCATCTTTCTGCACACCTACATGTATCTCCTTCTCTTTTGGTAATTGATAAGCAAAAAATGGATTGTTATTCTGCAAGCAATAATTCAAGAAAGTCGTTACCTCATTTCTATTTTTGATCATGCTTACTTCTTTAAAATAACATTTGTAATTCGACACACAGAGATTAATTTCTCTTGTTCATTCATCACATTAACCTCAACAACATGTGTCATGCTTCCTTTATGAATGAATCTGGCCTTAGCAGTAACTGTTCCTTGTCGTATACTTCTAATATGATTTGCATTGATTTCCATGCCTTTCACATCATATTTTGTTAAGTCTGTTTTAATAACAGATAATGCAGAACCAACTGATTCAGCTAAAGCTAAGCTTGCTCCACCATGCAGTATACGCATCGGTTGATAATGTTTTGATGTCACAGGCATTTCTGCAACTAAATAATCTTCACCTACTTCGGTGTAAACGATTCCCAAATGCTCCATTAATGTGTCTTCACACATTTTATTCAAGATATCTAAAGTATCTATTTCGTTGATCATTCTACAAAAATAATATAATCTTCAATTAGAAAAAAACCTGTTGAAATGATTCCTTCTATAATATTTCTAATCTGAGGGGAAGCTACAAAATAAGACATAAAAAAAGCTCAATTAACATTGAGCTTTAGAACGAAATTCTTTAAAAGAATTAGTCAATTTTTACATTAACTGCATTCATTCCTTTTTTTCCTTCAACTACGTCGAAAGAAACTACGTCTCCTTGATCAATTTTATCAATTAATCCTGTTACGTGAACAAAGATGTCTTCGTCTGTCTCATTGTTTTTAATAAAACCAAAACCTTTAGTTTCATTAAAGAATTTTACGGTACCTTGTGGCATTATTTAGTATTTTTTAAATTATTATGAAGTAAATGTACGTAATTTGATTTAATAAGGAAATAAATCTATTATTATTTTCTAAGATATTTACTGTCCTTTTTAATCATCCTAAAACAAGACAAAATTTAACCATGTATCTTTCCAAAAATTAAAACTACTCTCACAAAACTTTTTTTGTTTCTTTGAATAAAACCATTACTTTAGCCTTTAGAAACACAATAACAATGAGACAAATATTTAATTCAAATAATCTTTTCAATAATTCAATGAATAATAATTCGTTGACAATGGGAAGCTTATAGAATAAATTAAAATATTCAATTATTAAGCCTTCCCAATTCGGGGAGGCTTTTTTTTTATATCAATATGAACACAACTTTAAATAATAACAACAACAATAATAATTCTCCTCCAGGGTGAGAAAGGATATTGTTATATACATTATACAGCCTTTCTCGTCAAACGAGAGAGGCTTTTTTATTTCAACTTTTTTCTATCAAACCAAAATTTTAAAAAATGAAGAATTTAATTATCCCTAAGGGTTATCAAAGTGTTATTGATCCAGACACTACAGAAAAAGCAATCAAATTTATAAAAGACCAATTTCAGCTTCAGCTCTCCTCAGAATTAAAACTGAGACGAGTAACTGCACCTATGATTGTAATGAAAGGAACAGGATTAAATGATGATTTAAATGGCATTGAACGACCAGTTGCATTCCCAATTAAAGGCCTAAATGACTCAACTGCAGAAGTTGTTCATTCGCTTGCAAAATGGAAGAGATACATGTTAGGCGAATTACAAATTCCGATAGGTAAAGGCTTGTACACAGATATGAATGCACTTCGTCCTGACGAAGATTTCACCAACCTTCACTCCATTTATGTAGACCAGTGGGACTGGGAAAAATCAATCCGTAAAGAAGAGCGAAAGCTTGATTTACTAAAAAGAACAGTAAAGCAAATATATTCATCTCTAAAAAGAACTGAATATCTCTTAAGTGAATACTACCCAAGTTTGCAGCCACAATTGCCAGAAGAAATTCATTTTATTCATGCCGAAGATCTACTTGCACAATATCCTGAGCTAAGCCCAAAAGAACGAGAAACTACCGTTACCAAAGAATTTGAAGCCGTATTTATCATTGGTATTGGTGGTGAATTAGCCAACGGAGAACCTCATGATGGAAGAGCTCCTGACTATGATGATTGGACAACACCAACCAAAAATGGTTATTCCGGATTAAATGGTGATATACTATTATGGAATCCCGTATTGGAGAAGGCCTTTGAGATTTCATCAATGGGAATTAGAGTTGATGAAAGTGCTCTCTTAAAACAGTTAGAAATAAAAGGTGAAGAAAAACGAAAAGAATTAATGTTTCACAAGAAACTTCTTGCTGGAGAATTACCTTACTCTATTGGAGGTGGCATTGGTCAATCTCGTCTTTGTATGTATTTACTGAGAAAAGCCCATATTGGAGAAGTACAATCGAGCATATGGCCTGATGAATTAAGAGATACTTGCAAAAAATCTGGTATCATATTCCTTTAAAAAAAAGGTTTATATAAAAGAGTCCTACTTTCCTAGGGCTCTTTTTGAATGCATCTTTTTAATGTAATATTAAAATTGGTTATCTTTATTACATCACTAACCAATTTACAACACAATGAAAAAATTACTGTACATTCTAGCTGCGCTTGCTATAATTGTAGCCATACTTCATGTAATCGCGCCTAAAACCTATCATGTAGAAAGAAAACTTGTAGTATCTGAAAATATTGATACCGTTTTTAAAAGTCTTTGTTCCCTTAAGGAGCAGCAAATATGGTCACCATGGGGCGCAAAAGATCCAAAAATGATCGTGACTTATAAAGGAATTGATGGTCAAAAAGGATCGGTAAGCCACTGGATTGGCAACAAAGAAGTTGGTGAAGGCGAACAAGAAATAACTACAATTACTCCTAACTCTTACATTGAAACAGAACTTCGTTTTCTAAAGCCATTCGAATCAACAAGTACAGGCTTTTTTAACATCAAACAAGTTGAAGGTGGTACGGAAGTAGCTTGGGGATTTAAGGGAAACAATACTTTTCCTACAACCTTAATGATGGTATTTATGGATATGGATAAAGCCATGGGGCCTGATTTTGAAAAAGGATTATCTAGCTTTAAAGCTTATATCGAAAAATAAAATCAACTAAAATTAATAAGAATGAAAAAAAACATGGGTAAAGTTGATCGGATCCTTAGGGTAATTGCAGCAATTGTTTTGGCTGTTCTTTATTTTACCGATACAATTACCGGAACAATTGGTCTTGTTGTACTTATTTTTGCATGTGTAATGTTTCTAACTAGTCTTATGGGAAGCTGCCCTCCCTATAATCTTTTAGGAATTAACACTTGTAAAATGAAAGAACAGAAATAAACTGATTTTATTTTTAATAAAAAACCTCAAAAATTTCTTCTTTGAGGTTTTTTTATGCCCTTTAGTCGAAAATAATTACCCATTCTGTGCTCTTCTCATGACAAGATTACGAATCATTATAATTTAAAATCATTAAGCCTAAATCAGCTTGAAAAACATGAATTTCTTGCTTATATTTAAAGATATAATTCTGCAATTAGAATGAAAACAACAGCTAAAAAGACAGAAGGGGATGAGAAGAATACAGGAGAAAGAAAGAATAGCATACTGCGGGATTAATTGTTCAACATGTCCTGCTTATGTTGCAACTCAAAAAGGGCAAGAAAAGGTTCGTATAAAGATCGCAGAGCTTTGGTCAGACCAAGATCATCATTACGATGCTTGCGAAATTACATGCAAAGGATGTCACGAACCTTGGGGCAAAAAATTTCGCCATTGCCAAGAATGCCAAGTAAGAGCTTGTGCACGTGAGAAACTTTATGACACATGTGCCGAATGTGCTGATTATCCTTGTAATAAATTGGAAGATCTATTTCAGAGATTGGATAAGAAAATTACAAGGATTAATTTAGACAATTTAAATCGACAAAATAAGGCTGGATAATCCAGCTTTTTTTCTGCATTAAAAAATGGGGAGGTTTATAGCAAGTGTTCTAATTTGAAAAGCATGTGCTAAACATTTCTCGACTATTTTATAATTCGAAATAGGCTTTAAAACCGCAACCTCAATTGGTTTATTTTGTTCATGAAAATACCAAGAACGATGATGACCATCATGCACAATAAAACGCACTTTTTTCTCTTGAAATAAATCCCAAACGATAATAGGCGGAAACTCCTCTCCTTTTTCCTCTATATAATCATGAGCAGCATACACCATGTTAATCTTTTCCTGCTCTAGTTGGGTTTGACTTGCCCAAAGTAAGGCTGGAGAAAACATTCTTGGTGGATTAACTTTTACATGTTTAGGATTAAGTCTGAATTGGAAACAAGCCAAATTACATAAATTAGCCGTTGTATTGCCTTCAACCCAATGAGTTCTCCCTAAAAATGCTTGATATCCTCTTTCTCTTTCCTCTAGGTTATTAGAAAGTAATAGTTTCGTTATTTCAACAGGAGATTTAATCTGCATCATAAGGCATCCTTTTATCCTAAAGTTACGAAATGCGCTAGACGAAATAAAATTTCAAAATTGCAGTGAAAACTCAGTTAATCTATTCGGTTTTGATCTCACTGACATGGTTCCTCCATGCAATCGAAGAATCTGTCTTGACAAGTTTAAGCCAATACCCGATCCATTTTCCTTTGTTGTAAAAAAAGGTGTAAAAACATTCTCGATCAACTCGTCAGAAATTCCAGCACCATTATCTCGTACAATAATGAAATTAACTGGATTAGCTTCTCCCGTTGATATGGATAAACTTTTAGATTCCGTACCCTTCAATGCCTCGATCGAATTTCTAATTAAATTAATTAGGACTTGAGTAATCAGCTTTTCATCAGCAATCAATTCTTGCTCCTTGTCTTGCAGGTGATATGTGAAATCAATATTTTCTAATTTAAACTCCTCGGCAAATAGGGTTTCAATGTGGAGAAACAATTTTTCAACCGAAATTAACTCGAAATGTGGCTTGGGTAGTTGTGTTAAGTTCTTGTATTCATCTACAAATGCCATTAAACCTTTGCTCCTTTTACGAATTGTTTGCAAGCCCATTAAAGTATTCGAAATGGCTCCTTCACTTAATGCTTCCTTACATGGCTGATCACCATTCTTCTCGTACAATTCGATTAAACTGCCAGAAAGCATGGAGATCGGACTCACGGAGTTTAAAATTTCGTGTGCAAAAACACGAATAAGCCTATGCATGGCGTCCATTTCACCTTTGTCAATTGCATTTTTGATATCCTGAAAAGCAACTACTTTGAGCTGCTCATTCTCTAACCTAAAGTCGACAGACTTAACTGCTAATTTCAAAATACGATTTTTCACCAAGTACTTTCCCAATTTTTGCCTTCCAGATTTAATGCGATTTAAAAAATCTGGAAATGACTTCTCAATTGATTCCAGCTCACTAATATTTGCAAAATCTTTTACCAAAAAAAGCTCTTTAAAAGCATTGTTACAAAGCTTCACATCCCCTTTGTGATCGAATGCAAGCAAACCAATTCCAACAAGATCTAAAGTATGCTGAAAAAAGACAAAATCTTTTTCCTTCTCTATTTTCACTTTGCCAAAAGCATTTATAATTCCATTGAAGCTCTGGTGTAAATTCTGAAAAGCTTTCTCATTTTGATGCTCATTAAAAACTAGGGAAGCATCTTGGTATTGAAAAGCATTAAAAAAACGAGCTAAATCTCGGTTGGTTTTATTGATATAGTAGATCAAGTATACCATTTGCAAAATCCACAAAGCGGCCAAGCTATAGGTTGTAACGACCATATAATCTTTCGATTGCACAAGCAAAAACAGAACGGGTGTAATAGCCAGAAGAATAACTTGGACTATGATCCAAATGTAGAATTTTTTATAAATCATACCTTTTTAATTTATCGTACAAAGTAGACCGGTTTATTCCTAACTCCTTCGCCGCAAGACTCATATTCCCACCAGTATGCTTAATTGCTTTCTCTATTAGAAACTTTTCATTCTCATTTAAATTCAAACTTTCAACAATTTTTTTCGAAATCTGATTGTCATCACCAATCAAAACATCCGTAGCTCCCACTTTATTTGTATCGGCAAGAATAACTGATTTTTCAATCACATGTTCCAATTCACGAATGTTTCCAGGCCATGAATATTGACCCATTTTTTTGAGTGCTGACTTATCGAAAGTCAATTCTTCTCTCTTGTATAATTTAGCATATTTATTCAAGAAAAAATCAACCAATTCGGGTATATCTTCAGATCTATCCTTAAGCGATGGTATATCGATAACAATGGTATTCAAACGATACAGCAAATCTTCTCGAAACAAACCATCAGCAACCATTTGAAAGAGATTGCTATTGGTAGCGACCACAATTCGAACATCAACATTGATTGGGCTGTTACCTCCTAAAGGTATTATTTGCTTGTTTTGAATCGCCGTTAGCAATTTCGCCTGCAAATTTAACGGTATATTCCCTATTTCATCTAAAAATAAGCTTCCTCCAGATGCCAATTCAAACCTTCCTATTCGATCCTCTTTGGCATCGGTAAAAGCACCTTTTTTTGAACCGAAAAGTTCACTTTCAAACAAGCTTTCACTTAAAGATCCAAGATCTACACTCACAAAAACTTCGTCTTTTCGAGTAGATTGCAAATGTATTTCTCGTGCAATTAATTCTTTTCCAGTACCGTTCTCCCCAATAATTAGAACATTCGCATCCGTTTTCGCAACCTTATCCACCGTTCTAAAAACTTGTGTCATGGCTTCAGATTCACCTTTTACAAAGTTGATATTCTTATTGATCTGATGATTGATCTGCTTCTGTTTCTCCTTCAGACCTTTCACTTCTAGTTTCGATTTTCGCAACTTAACAGCTGACAAAAGCGTCGATAGTATTTTACTCTCATCCCAAGATTTCTGAATAAAATCAACCGCTCCTTCTTTCATGGCTTTCACGGCCAATTCAACATCTCCATAAGCAGTAATTAAAATCACGCAGGCATTCGAATCAAATTCCAAAATTCGATTCATCCAATACAAACCTTCATTGCCTGAATTAACACCTGCCTTAAAATTCATATCCAATAAATAAACATCATACTCCTGTTCTTCCAGTTTTGATAGCAACAAGTTTGGATTTTTTATGGTGTCTATTTTTTCGAAGTGAGTGTTAAGAAATAATTGCAATGCGAACAAAAGCTCTGCATTGTCATCAATTATTAAAAGCCTTCCTTTTCCTGCCATTCTTATCAGATTTAAATTCCTAAGTGAATGTAATCATATTGTTGTAATTATCGACATACAGTGTCGGAAAATCCAACACTTAAAACACCCAATCACTCCTAACCCATTGATCTTATGAAGCTTTATTCTTTGGCACAATACTTGGCTAAATGGTACCGAACCAAAATCACAATAGATAATGATTGTTACAAAAGACTTAGCCAAAATATTCAGAACTGAAGAAATTGAAACCTCTGCATTAAAAGAGGTTAATATCCACATAAAAAAAGGAGAATTTGTTGCGATCATGGGGCCGTCTGGATGCGGAAAATCAACCCTTTTAAACATTATTGGACTACTGGATAACCCGAGTTCGGGTCATTATATTTTTAACGATAATGATTTAACGATGCACAGCGAAAAGCAGCGAACAAAACACAGAAAAGGAAATATAGGTTTCATTTTTCAAAGTTTCAACTTAATTGACGAGCTAAGTGTTTTTGAAAATGTAGAACTCCCTTTAATCTATATGGGTTTGTCAAAATCAATAAGAAAAAAAGAAGTTGATCTGGTCCTAAACCGAATGAATATTGCGCACAGAGCAATGCACTACCCTCAACAATTGTCGGGAGGACAACAACAAAGAGTTGCAATAGCCCGAGCTGTTGTAAGCAAACCAAAGTTAATACTTGCCGATGAGCCGACAGGAAATCTTGATTCGATTAATGGTAGTGAAGTAATGCAATTGTTATCGGAATTACATGATGAAGGAACTACAATTGTAATGGTTACTCATTCTCAAAAAGATTCGGAATATGCTGATCGAGTAATCAATTTGTTCGATGGTAAAATTGTATCGGAGAATAAAAGGGAACAAAAAACACGTGTTTTGCAATCTTCATAATCATAAAAACTAAGTACATTTAATCGCCCAAATAAAATTAACAATATGCTTTGGTACAAGCTTAAATTATCGCTTAGGAGTTTAGCGAATGATAAAATAAACTCCATTATAAATATTTTTGGATTAGCTATTGGAATGGCTGCTGTAATTCTTATTTCCATTTACGTACAGCATGAATTGAGCTACGATAAATTCAATACTAAACACGAAAGAATTTTTAAGCTGATATCATTGTTAGATGATACAGGCAAAGATTTAACTCCTTACGAAATTGGACTTCGACTAACGAATGAAAATTTTTCTAATGAAATCCCAGAAATTGAAGAAATCACTCAAATATTAAGAGGATATAGACAAAATGCAAAGGTTGGGGATAAAAATTTCACTCAAATCAAATGTATTTATGTTGATACAAATTTCCATAGAGTTTTTAGTCTAAAACCAATATCAGGACGAACCACACATTTACTTTCAAACCCGAATGAGTTTGTCATTAATAAATCCACTGCATTAAAGCTATTTGGAACGACCAATGCAGGAGGGAAAGAGTTCGAAATGTTTGGTAATTTATACACTGTAAGTGCTGTTGTCGAAGACATTCCTTTAACTTCTAGCTACGATTTCGACATGTTATTACCCTTCTCTGGGTTCCCTAGGCAAGCTGGGCATCGGAGCCTTGAATACTATACCTACATACTTTTAAAGCAAGATATCAATAAGGAAGATGCACTTCTAAAAATAGAAAATAAGTACAGCAAAATGCTCGATGATGCTTTTGGTTACTATGGTGAAAAAACTGGATCATATGTACAAACCTTAAAAGATGTTCATTTACGATCTGATTACAATCCTGAATTCAAGGAAGCTGGAAACATAAATACAATCTATGTTCATATTCTTTTAGCCATATTAATATTGCTGATTGCAATTATCAATTTCATCAATATTATAACCGTTCAATACGACAATAAGTTGAATCAAATTGGCATAAAAAAGGCAATTGGTGCAGAACGAAACGATTTAATTAAAGATTTTTTAGGTCGAACGATTCTAATGTCTTCCATTGCGCTCCTTTTTGGCTTGATTATTTCTGAAACTTTGATGCCATTTTTTGGAAATTTAATGAATCGAGAATTAAAAATTGAATATCTCTCCAACCCACTACTTTTTATTGGACTACCCTTTATGGCAATTTTAGTTGGCCTCATCTCTGGTTTGTACCCAGCAATCACCATTACAAAGTACACACCAGCTGCAATAATTAAAGGTACGCTGCAAAATAATCAAAACAACAATCTATTGTCGCGCGCATTAGTCATTTTTCAATTCACAGCTTCTTTTGTTTTGCTAACTGCTATTCTCATATCACAAGACCAAATTAACTACATGAAAAATGTAGACTTAGGTGTAGAAACAGAACAAGTTATTGCCATCAATAATTTGAGTAAAACACAAAGAATAGCCTATTCTTCTATCAAAGATGAATTGTTGAAAATTCCTGAAGTCTCCCTTGTTAGTGCAAGCCTGCATATGCCAGGAGGTGGAGCAAGTGGCCAAATATTCCGACTATATGGCACAGATGTGGAAGCAACAAAAAACTATGATGAATATCGTGTGAGACCCGATTATTTTAAAACGCTTGGAATAAAATTCTTAGAGGGACATGAGTTTACTGAGAATCAAGTTGACAGTTGCAAAAGTATTATTTTAAATGAAGCTGCGGCTAAAAGTTTGGGAATTGATGATCCTTTAGGTCAATTTGTTTGGTTTCATGAAGATAAATATGAGATTCAAGGCATTGTTAAAGATTTCCATTACTCTTCTTTACGAGAAGAAATAGCTCCCTTAATGTTTTCTTGTTTTAGTCACAATCTAAACATACAATTTGTACTTCTAAAAGTTAAGACTAGAAATATGACAGATTTACTCGTAAAAATCAAAGATCAATTTAAAACGATTGATCCTGAAAGAGTGAATTATCATTTATTTATTGATGATATTTTTCGAAATAAATATCATCAAGAAGAAAGATCGCAAACGCTTACTACCTTTTCATCTATTTTATCAATTTTATTAGCCTTACTTGGCTTATACTCTCTTACCTTATTCATGGTTCAGAAGCGAACCAAAGAAATTGGTATTAGAAAGGTAACTGGAGCAAGTATAATCCAAATTACTTCTCTTTTATTCTCGACTTTTTTAAAGTGGATAACCATTGCATTCCTTATTGGAGTACCGATAGCTTGGTACATCATGAATCATTGGCTCCAACAATTTGCTTACCATATCAGCATTACTCCTTTGCCATTTGTATTAGCAGGCTTGGTAACAGCACTATTTGCCTTGTTGGTTGTTGGTGGGCAAACTTGGAAGGCAGCTAATCAGAATCCCGTTGATTCTTTAAGAAGCGAATAATTTTAACTTCATAAAATAATCCCCGATCTAATATGATTGGGGATATATTTTTAATGCCATTAAATTTCATAATAGATATCCGTTACAAAAGAGAACATGCAACTTTGTAAATCGCATCGGTTCGTTGTTTTTCAGGAGCAGAGCTTCCTTTTTTGTAACCAATGTCGCTAAGTCGTAAATGCGTAAAATCAGATAAACCATTCTTCTGCATCACAATTTTACCGCAATCCAAATCGCAACCATCAATCATCAATATCTTAGCTCCTTTTACCGACTCAATCATTTTTGGAATACCAGCTCCAACAAAAGCCAGACACTTCATTTGAGCCACTTTATCCTTATTCATTTTTCTAGCTACCAAATCTGTTAACTCACCTACATCGGCAGCACCAGAGCAAGCAAAAACTACATTACTGCTCCTCGCATCACATCCACTAGATTTACTTTCCATGATGTACATTTTTAATAAAATTATTTTCTAACTAAAGTCATTACCTTAAATGCTTTAATACTGATTCTAATTCACTAGATATTCGATCAAAAACAGCATTAAATTCTCCTACTCCATCAATTTTCTTAACTCCATGCAATTGATTGTACTTTTCGATTACTGGCACTGTTTTTACTTCATGTTCCTGAAGTCTTTTCACAATTTTAGAGGTATCATTATCGTAGGGCATGCACCGATCAGTTTTACTTCTCTCATCCAATCGGCTAATCAATTCTAAGGTTGGCACCTCAATTTCTATAATTTGAGAAATGGAAGAACCATGCTTTTTCAAAAGTCCATCGAGAATATAGGATTGAACCAATGTTCGCGGAAAGCCCTTAAAAATAAAGCCTTTAACACCATTCGAATTGGCAATCTTTTTTTCAATCAACTGAACAACAATTTCGTCGGGCACTAATTCTCCATTCTCATACAATTCGATGATTCGCTTGCCAATATCCGATCCAATCTGAATTTCATGATCAAGCATCTGCCCTGTTGCCACATATTCTAGATCGTATTTTTTCGCCAAGGCAATTCCTTGCGATCCTCTTCCCGATCCTGGATATCCAAACAATACCAAATTGAAAAGACTCTTGTTTAATTCTTCCTTAATAATTCCTTGAATATTAGCATTTACTTCCTCAATAGAATCATCTCCCTTTACTTCAAAATAAATTCCTTTGTCTTTATAAAACTGCAGAACAGGCAATGTTTTATCATTGTATTCTTTCAAGCGATTACGAATCACCACTTCATTATCGTCTGCTCGGCCTGAAGTCTTTCCTCTGTTGAGCAATCTTTGCACCGAAACTTCTTCATCTACTTCTAGACTGATCAAACAATTTAAAGAGGTATTCAATTTGATCATTAATCCCTCTAAAATATAGGCTTGAATATAGGTTCGAGGAAATCCATCGAAAAGGAATCCATTAGAATCTGGATTCTCCGTAATTGTTTTCTCGATAATCTGGACAATTATTTCATCGGAAACCAATCCTCCCGAAGCAATGATGCTCTTAGCTTCAAGACCAAGCTTCGTTTCTTCCTTCAATTCTTTCCGCAACAGATCTCCAGTTGAGATATAGAAAAGATTGTATTTGTTTATCAGAAATTCAGATTGAGTTCCTTTTCCTGCACCTGGTGGGCCAAATAAAGCAATGTTTAGCATATGATAAGGTTTTTGAGAATCATTATAACAATAGCAATAAGATACTAATAATGTCTTATTGACACATAATAATTACACTTCTAATTTTACCTAAACTCAACTTCTACACAAGGTGAAACGAAAATCAAAATTTGGTCGTATTCAACGAGTTACGACCGACAAGTATCGATTACTCATTGCAATTTGCAATTAAATCGAATATCTACAAAGCTTCAAATGCCCACAATAAGAACAATTCAGCGGGATTTAATAAAAATTGCGAAAAAATAAAATCCAATCATCATAAATAAGAAAGCTTTTAAACAAGCTGACTGACTGGACTTTTAGCTTCCTTTTCCATAAATTATAAATACATATAAAACTATCGATATGAAATTACCTAAATCGTTTTACAATTGGACTTCAATATTAGGAGCTAGCATAGCATCAATCACATTTTTCCTAATTGTCTTCTTTTTTGTAATCTCTGTTCTTTTCAATCAGGGAAGTTCTTACATGGGCTTAATAATTTATTTGGTATTGCCTGCATTTCTAATTATTGGCTTAATTCTAATTCCAATAGGAATGCTCATTCAGATTAGAAGAAAAAATAAACAAATGTTTATTGCTGAAGATATGAAGTGGCCTCGTGTTGATTTGAATGACCAAAAACATAGGAATGCATTCTCGCTATTTGTTATCATTAGTTTTATATTTCTCTTTCTATCCTCGGTAGGTAGTTACGAAGCCTTTGTTTATAGTGAGTCTGTAGAGTTTTGTGGAACACTTTGTCATTCGGTAATGGAACCAGAATATGCCACTTATAAAAAATCAGCACATGCTAAAGTTGCTTGTGTAGAATGCCATGTTGGAGAAGGTGCCGATTGGTATATGCGTTCAAAATTAAGTGGCTTGTATCAGGTTTATGCTGTTACTGTGGACAATTTTCCACGACCGATACCAACACCACTCGCTAATTTACGTCCAGCTAGAGAAACCTGTGAACATTGCCATTGGCCAGAAAAGTTTTATCCTAAGCGAATCAAGAATCAAATCCATTTCTTGGCTGATGAAAACAATACAGAATGGAATATTCAATTGACCATGAAAATTGGTCCCGATCATCACACGCAAAAATTATCGGAAGGCATTCATTGGCATATCAATCCAAATATCAAAATTGAATTTATGTCGGCCGATGAAAAGTCAGAATACATTCAGTGGGTAAAATACACCAATACTGAAACCGGAGAAGAACATATTTTTGAAGATCAAATGATGCCGCCAGACAGTGCATTTTACGCAGATGCTAAACTACACGAAATGGACTGTATGGATTGTCACAATCGACCTTCTCATGGTTATTTATCTCCACCTGATTATATAGATGTATTCATGGCAAAACAGGAAATTGATCCTAAAATTCCATACATTAAATTTGCTGCTATGGAAGCATTAAAGGACACTTATTCGACAAAAGATAGTGCCAACTTACTTATAGAACAAGTGATTCTCAATTTTTATAAAGAAAGCTATCCCGATATCGCAACACAATTTAATACAGCTATTGCAAAAGCAATTGAAGGCATTAAAACCGCTTATCATGAGAATACATTTCCAGAAATGAAAGTACGCTGGGATGTTTATCCCGATCACAAAAGCCATATGGAATCACAAGGATGTTTTCGTTGCCACGATGATAACCACACCAGTAAAGATGGAAGAGTCATTTCAAAAGATTGCAATCTCTGTCATTCTATTACCGTACAAGGCACGCCAGATTCTTTACAAATGGCCTTCCCAAATCAAAATATGGAATTTGTTCATCCTGTTGATATTGGTACCGATTGGAAAGATTATTCCTGTGTTGATTGCCATGCCTATTTATATCCTTAAAATTCAAATTTGCTAATCGTACTTATTCTATTTGGATTTGTTCCATATAAAGAAGATCTTCGCATTTGGATAGAACAGAAAAATAGAATGAAGAAAGATAAATTAACGGGAGAAGAACTCCACGAATTAGGAATTAAGTGGGTTTACAAACACATCAAAGATGAATTTAAAATCTTGTCTGTGAACATTGAATTTGAAAAAAATCCACAAATATTAGCCAAGAAAAATGATGAACTGCATTTTATTGTGGTAAAAACAAGCACGTATCCTGATCTTGGCTCTTTAACTCCTTCTGCAGCGGAAGAAATCATCAAACACGCTGATAAACACAAAGCCAAAATTCTGTTTGCTAATGTAGGCGTTGCAAATGCGGATACTAAAGATGAAAAGGAAATGCAATATCCTTTAAAAGGTGGGCAATACTATATCAATTTTACTGGTTTAAGTATTGAACCAAACATTCTGCAAAATCCATTCGCTTAAGAACTAATTACACAAGCATGAAGAAGGAAATCAGAGATATAAGGCACGAATATGGAGAAGCAGGATTAAAACGATCCGATATTTCTAAAGATCCTTTTATTCAATTCAAAAATTGGTTTGAGAATGCGGTAGCCTTAAAATTACCTGATGCTAATGCAATGACTTTAGCAACTGTATCTGCAGAAGGAAAACCATCAGCTCGAATTCTTCTTTTAAAAGATTTTAACGAAAAGGGATTTTGTTTTTTTACAAATTACAAGAGTCGTAAAGGATCGGATATCGAAGCTAACCCGAATGGTGCAATGGTATTTTTCTGGCCCGAATTGGAAAGACAGATTCGTATCGAAGGCAAAATTGAAAAATTAGAGCCAGAATTATCTGATGAATACTTTTTTGAACGACCACTTGGAAGTCGAATAGCTGCATCAGTTTCTCCTCAAAGCGATGAAATAGATAATCGAGAAGTTTTAAATAAAATGATTACTGCATTTCAATCGGAAAATGACGAGAATTTCCCCAGACCCAATTTTTGGGGTGGTTATCGATTAATTCCTGAGCTTTTTGAGTTTTGGCAAGGTCGAAAAAATAGATTAAATGATCGATTTGAATACAATCTTGAAAAAAAAGATTGGAATTTAAGAAGACTTGCACCTTAAAACACTCCCTTGACAAGGAAAAAATAACTGTTCATGCAAAAGACTAAAAACAACTTATTAGTTGGGGTTACCTTTTTACTTTAAACGGAATTAAAGGATAGGAACAGTGTCCATTGTTCCTAGTTTATGTATGTAGTTAAAATCACCCCTAGTTGTTGTCTGGGGGTGCTTTTTTTTATAAGCGATATTTACTTGCTATACTTAGCGGTAAAAAATTATCGTAAATCATGCATACTTCCTGTGAAAACTCAATTGCGAACTTCGCTAAATCTTCCAAATCTACATCAGTCATATTTACTAAAGTAGATTGTTGAATTCCATTTCGAACAATAAAATATGCAATTGCAGCATTTACCGTATCACCTGCTCCAACCGTACTAACAGGATTAATAGCTGGAACTGAATAAAAATGAGATTCTGGATTGAATACAAAAAGTCCAAACTTATTGGCAGTATAAACCAAGCTTGCCTTAGAAAATTCATTTAACCACTTAAATGCCGAATCTCCATCTTTACAATTACAGATCAAATCAAAATCTTCATTCGATGCTTTTACAATATCAGCCAAAGCCATATTCTCTTTAATGTAAGGCAACACATCGGGTAACATCGGAAGGTGCTGTGTTCTAAAGTTGGGATCATAAATAAGTAAAGCTCCTTTTTGTTTACTTTCCTTTAGAAAATCAAGTAAAGAAGATCTAAATTCCTTTTTGATAGCCAAAAATGATCCAAATAAAATAACATCACCTTCTTTTACACTATTTGGAAATGTAATTTTACTTTCGAGTCCTTTCCTTGTTTTATAAAAAGAGTAATCCGCATTTTTATTTTCATCCAAATAAGCCAAAGCTAAATTTGTACTTGTATCAGAAAAATAAGAAATGTGATTCGTATCAACCTTGTTATCTTGTAAAAAGTTCTTAATCTGATCACCAACCCGATCGACCCCCAATTCACTAATAAAGGAAACCTGAACTCCTAACCTACCCAAACTAACGGATGAATTAAGAAAGGAACCTCCTGGCTTTGCCTCTATTGGCTTTTCATTTTCAAAATAAACATCCAATACCGAATCTCCAATTGTATATACTCGACTCATTAACTCCTAATTGCTGATTAACACCTTTTTTTGTGAAGCACAAGATACAAATTCCTTTATCAATCAATACTTCCATATTTTGGATATGCGCAATAGAAAATCTCTGTTAAAAGAGCAAAATTGACTCAATTTTAGGATCGCAACTTAAAAAAGTATGATTTTCGGTTAATTTTGATAAAAAAAAGACTAAAATACTCAAGCTATTGAAAAATTATTTAATTTAGATACATTCTTAATAAAATTCAAAACATCAAGCTTAAATCGTTTTCGCTTCCCCCTATTTAAGTCCGTTAAAAATAGCACGGTTAAATTGGAGAGTTTTGAACAATAGTACGGAATGCAGGAATTTTTGGAAGCTGAAAAAATAAAGGTAAATTTGGTTCCGTCATTCCCTCAAGCAAAAATAAATTGGAGACATATGCAAAGTAAAAAAGCAAGCAAAATTGAAATTAAGCATAAGGAGGTAAAAGGCAATCAAAAAGATTTGATTCGCTATATCAACCTTCAGCTAGCAGCAATGGGGCAACCTATTTTTGATGAAGAATCTGAAGATAAGAAAAATCAGTTATCTGATCCAAAGTTTATTCAACTAACCGATAGTCTTATCAAAAACTATCGTGCCAAGTCACGATTGTTAGCAGATCATCTTTGTCCTGCCGATCAACGTATTCAAAATTTCCTTAATGAATACTTAGAAGACGTTACAACTAATGTTGCTCAACTCCCAAATTCTACTTTTACTTTAGATCAAGAGGGAATTGCTCGCGAACTAAGTTTGCCACCTAATAAGAATGAACATCTAACTGAATATCTGAGTTCATATCGTATAAAACAAGGTGTTCTGCACAACCCTAAGCATGACAGAAGAACAACGAAAGGTTCTTTTCATATTGTAGAAGGAAACTTGCCTGCACCTTTGGATAAAATTGAATTACCTAAGATTGCATTTATTAAGTTTTTAGAATCTGCATTTAATCCATCAGACGAATTAAATACGCTTCCTTTTACTGCAACACAGGATGAGAAAGCCAAAATGATGGTTTCTCTTTTACTGCGACCAGTTGTTTGTCCTGAAGTAAAAGGTGTTATCTCTAAAAAAGCAATGGAGGTTCGTTTCTTTGTTCCCGGAGCATTTGTTAGTAACCTCGATTTTGTTGAATCAATATTTGGTAACGCAGGCGATCCAAACCTACCATCAAATGATGCTGGTTTAGATATTGAACACTGGACAGGTCATTCGGGTTGTATTGTTTTAGCACCTCAGCTTTTGGAACTGACCAAAAAAGAAATTGGTTTACCTCATTATGACGATGCGACAGAGCGTCAGCGTAACGATGGTGTTTGTTGGAAAGAAGAAGGCGAACTTTATAATGGAGGACAACCTTTTAAAGTAACATGTAGAAGCGAAGAGGGTGTCGTTATTACACTTATTGCTGATAACTACTTTGGGTACTCAAAGAAAGAGATTAAAACACAGATTAGTTTCTCCGCAAACCTTTATGGTTTGGCTGAAGAAGAGCACTCAGGCGGAGCGATTGCATTTCCACGTAAAAACCTAGGTGACAATTTTGATGGTGCCCTTTACATGAAAAACGTATTGAAAAAACAATACAGTTTTGATGAAATGGTAAAAGATTACGGCGAAACAATGGATGTAAAACCAGAAGGTTATGCCATTGATACGTCTAATGATCGCATTTACTACATTAACGAAAACACTTCAATTGATGTATACAAGAGTAAGGTAAGTTGGGTAAAAAATGAGAAGGAACAGTCAATTCGTTTGTTACCTGAACATTATTATGTGCATCCATCGGGATATAAGTTACATATGGAAAAGCACCCGTCAGCTCCTTCGTGGCGTTTGGTGAGTACTTATGCTGAAGGAACTTTCTGTCACAAACCATGTACGGTTTCTGGTGGAGGTAAGTCTGAGATTTCAAAATCACTACTGAATGCTATTATCTATAGCTCGTTCTATGTTCAGGATATGGAGAAAGATTTCGATATGGCTGATCAGGTTTTTGAACATGACTATACAAACCGTTGGAAAAATCATCCAAACAGAAAAGAGCCTTCAAGATCTTTATTAAGCTCTCAGCGATCATTAGGTTCTGTGGTGAAACTATTAACACCATCAAAATATTACGATGCTTCTTACAACGAATATTTAGCATCAATTCCTGATCATGTAAAAGGCTTGGTTCTTTTCATTAAACGATTCTACCGTGAAGGTCGCACAGGTCGCGATTGGAGAAACTATTTCTCTGTCGATATGGTTAATGGTAAGAAAGGTCACGAGTTGCTTTATAATAACCGTAAGATTATTGCAAGTTATTTACGTGTAGGTTTTGCTACCGATAATTCCTGGTTCCTGCATAAGCTACGTCAAGACTTTATTGCTTCGGCTAAAATTCAGATGGAAGATGATATTACAGCTTCGGTTGTATTACCAACAAGCAGTCTTTCATACTTGAACGAAGCTTACGATAACAAGTCGGTTAAAATAACAACCAATTGTGAGCGTCGTTTCTTCCAGCGTCCAGATGAAGCGGTTCATAGAGGTTACGATAAGGAGGCAGAGGCCGATCTTTCAATGCGAGGCAATTTTACTTCGAACTACGAGCCAATGACCAAAGAAGATGGTCAGGAGTTAATGGCTGATGCTATTGGGTTCGATTTATATACCAAGCCTATTCAAGAATTGATTAAAGCTGGTGCTACAAGTAAAGAAGATAATTACTTCATTACACCATCGCATACGCGTATTGTAAACGGAAAACCATCAGCAAATCCTCGTTACCTGCAAATTCGTCCTGATTTGGTTAATCCTATCGACGATAAGTTGGCAGAAGTTGGTGTGCGTTTGGCTAGAAAAATTCCATTGGATAAGCCGGTTCATCATCCGGTAAATGCGGTATTGCCAGGACGTCGTAATAATCCGGCAGATAAAGAAGCAGGTATTCGTGCATTAAGTGTATACAACCCAATTCATTATCAGGAGTTGCCTGAGTTGTTTATGGATTTTATTTGTTCTCTAACAGGTAAATCGCCATCAACAACAGGAGCAGGTACAGAAGGTGCATTGACCAAAGGCCCTTTTAATATGTTGAGCCCCACTACCGATTTGAATAATGCTTTATTGTCATACATTATAACAGGCTATCAGGGATTTACTTCAGCTGCCGGACATGTAGGTACTGAAAATCGTTTCGATCATGATGTTTCTTTATTGATTCCGGAACTTTGGTGCCGATTGAGTGAGGAGAGTCGTGACCCAAAGCTTTTAATTGATGAAGGTTCTCTTGAGAAGCTGGATGATTTTGAATACAATGGCGAAAAAATTAATGCAAGTCGTTTAGGTTACCGTATCACCGAAGGCTTTTTATTCCGTTACCTGAATAGAATCTTTGATGAGCCTCAGAATGTATTCAACGAAAGAATGTTGAAGCCGGAGATTCAGGATATGGAAGCTTATGTTGATGGAATCAAGAACATTGTTGAAGCTCAGGAAAAAGTAGCTGTAAATTACTTTAAGGATGACAGTATTTCTGCAGCAATTCCACCATTACAAGTTTTATTAAGCATTATGGCCTTTGGTCAGTATGATGGTAAGGATATTAGCGACCCTGAATTGCGTAAGCAGTTTGATCGTGAGCTAGTGATCAACTCTTCGTGGTATCAAGAGCGTTTGAAAAACAAGCAACAAATTGACATCAATTTCTACGAAAAGCAGATTGCTTACTTAGAATCATTTATGGCAAATAAAGTTAATGCCGAATGGAATGATGAGTTGAGCTTAGAAGAACGTTTCTGGAACGCTAAAAAAGATCTTGAAAAGGTTAAATCTGAAGCATACTTAAAAAGTTTAGTTGGTACAATTGGTGCTGATCCTTTATTTAAGGCTTAAACTAAATTTTCACAATAAATATAAAGGAGAACTCTTAATTGAGTTCTCCTTTTTTTATGTCCTGAAGCTAAAGCTATTTTGAGTACACAATTGGGTAAAAAATATGCCCGTGATATAGGGGAATCACGGGCAACAATTCTAAAGGGTTAATTAACCTACTAACCAACCTTTCGGTTGAACCTTTACAAATTCCTACGTTTCAATAAGAATTCGCTACTAAAGATAAAAAAAAAAATCAATTCTCAGTTAAAAATTGTTAAAATCCTAACTCTTTAAAACAATTCTATACTGAGCATAATTAAAATTCTAATTGCAACATCAATTAGAATAATACCTATCCCCCAACTTTGCTTAATCATAATAAAGACATTTACACATGTAAGAAATTACATTAGTACATATCTAAAAATAGCCTTGAATAAATCAAGGCTATTAAAACTAACAACTAGTTCATCACAAACTAGATTTCTAATGTACAAATTCGAAAAACAGACTTTCTTTCTTTATTTGTTACTATCCTTAAAACGAGTATTTAAAATGTACCATTAAACGAGTACTTCCTACTTCATTGGAATCTTTTACTTTTCCGTTAACCTGAGTCGTACCATAAGCAGCAGAAGTATAAAGTGCTTGTGTACCAATCATGAAATTACCAGAGTAAAACTCAACACGAGGACCAAACTGGTATACGTAATCGATATTAGAACCACGACTATACAAACCAACAAAATCATCTCCATTCTTTGCTAAATCATCATCAGCACCTAAGTTTTTGGTATAACCTGCAAATAGGCCATAACGAACATTACCTGTTGTTGTATACACATCAGACCAAATAGAAGAAGTCTTAACATTGGTGTACTCATAGTCTCCATTTGCTTTAACATTCTTAACGCCATAACCACCCAACATTACAAAGTTGTACATGTTTTGTCCGTAAATTGTATGAAGGTTCCAAACTACTTTATCCGACTTAAGAGTCATCCAAGCGTTCATTTGGTAGCTGCTTAGTAGTTCATCGGTTTTAGCACCTAAAGGATTTACAACCATTGGCTTCAAAAACTTGTACCCTGCCGTTGCACCTAAGGTAAAACCTTTTGCAAAATCGTACTTCACCTGAGCTGAAAATTCAGGAATACTAGCTTGTTGCGCATATTTTACATTTGCACCATCAGGACCATTAGATTTAAAATCCATTTCGGACAGAGCCGCAATAAATGCATATCCTTTTTTATCTCCTAATTCACGAGTATAACGAAACTGAGGAGCTCTTCCCAACACATTAAATGGTAATCCTCCACCCCAGTGCTGAACTTTTGGGAAACATGAAGTAACGAACATTGGGTGCCAAGTTTTACCAACCAATAATTCATCTTTACCCCAATCTAATTTTACAAATGCATGACGCAAACGAAACAGTCCACTTCTGCCTGTAGAAGTACCAACAAAATCGCCTTGAATGGTTGCCGATCCTTGAGCTCCAAATGCCTCAAAACCGGTAACACCAACATTTAAACGAGAATGAATTGAAGTCATGAACAACTCAGACCTATCATTTAAATCCTCACCATTAATATCGTATGATTTGGCTGCTGGATAAAGGATAACCTCACCCTCGCGAGAATTAACTGTTTTACGCGAATCGAAAATTGCCTCAGCAGATACAAATCCACCTAATTTAACTTTCACATCATTTTTCTTTTGAGCTATACCTACTAATGGAAGCAGTGCCAGCATCAAGATGAATAATTTCTTCATTTTATAAATTTTAGGTTTTTTTTCAAATTAGGAAGCAATACATGATCTTTTTATTATCGCAATAAAAAACAAAATAAAAGCGATTAAATAAAGATCATGCATGTTCCAAAAATAGTGATTATGGTTTGGAATTTACAATTTCCAATTGGGTTATTTTTTTGCAGTAGTTGCTCTATCTACCAAGTAAACAATAGATTGATAAGACACACCACTGTTTAAAGTAAGGCCAATTTCACAAGTTCTACTTGTTGAATATCCATTCTTAACTTCTGCTGGATGCTGAATTTTCAGATCTCTTAAGCCATGATCATTTAGCTCTGGATGAGTGAATCCTCTATCGCCAGCAAAACCACAACAGTTCGTATCTGGTTTCACAACATTTGTTGCACATCTTTTAGCCAAGTTGACCAATTGATCGTCAACACCTAATTTCTTAGCAGAACAAACTGCAAATACCGAAACGGTTTCGTCAACTGGAGTAAAGTTTAAATGATCTGCCAAATATTCGTTGATAAACTCAATTGGCTCGTACAATTTCAAGTTTGGTTCCATGTTTTCTTTCATGGTGTACAAGCAAGGACTCATATCGCACAAAATTGGATATTCACCATTGTTACTTGCTTTCTTTAAAGCCAACTCTAGGTCGTTCGACTTCTTGATTCCCGCCTCTTTGAAACCTTTACTCAAGAATGCCATACCACAACAGTGTGTATTTACATTTTCAGGATAAATAATTTCATAACCAGCTTTCTGAATCAACTGCTCAATTTTCTTGGTTAAGGCTACTTTTTCATCGTAATCTTTCGAAACACCCATACTTTGATTGATACAAGATGGGAAGTAAACCACTTTTTTAGGATTGTTTTTGTTTACCGCAGGTGGCACAATTTTAGGTGCTCCCTTTGGGAAAGCTTTGCTCCAACGAGGAATTGTATTACCCGATAAAGAACGCATTCCACCAGAGATTCCGCCCATTATTCCTGAGCCTAAAATCGAATGGAAGAAATTGACAGTATTTAAGCCCATTTTTGCATAAGACTGCACTTTATCCATATTATCGGCACACCACATGGCATATTTTTTAGCCTTTGGCGATGCTTCGGTCGATCGAAGATCTTTGACCAATTTACCGGTATCGATTTTAACTGGACAACTTAGTGCACACAAACTATCAGTAGCACACAATTGTAGCGCTTCGTAGTCGAATTGCTTCACTAGGTTAGCCAATTCGTGTGGCTTCTCTCCTGTGGCTTTTAAACGGGTAATTTCGCGGAATGTAGCAATTCGCTGACGTGGACTTAAAGTTAGGTTGTGCGAAACACAAACTGGCTCACAGAATCCACATTCCATGCACTGATCGATTTTCTCGTGAGCAGCTGGTAGTGGTTTTAAATCTTTAAGGTGAGCTTGCTTATCGGCATTTAAAATTACACCCGGATTGATTAGATAACGAGGATCAAAAATCTCCTTAATCTGTTTCATTAGGTTGTAAGCATCCGTTCCCCACTCCATTTCTACATATGGAGCCATGTTTCGGCCTGTACCGTGCTCTGCTTTTAGTGCACCATCGTAACGACCAACCACAAGGTCGGCTAACTCATCCATGAATTTTGCATACCTGTCGATTTCGGACTGCGTACCAAAATCTTGTGTAAATACGAAGTGAAGATTACCTTCCAAGGCATGTCCGAAAATAACGGCTTCAGAATAATCATATTTCTTAAAAAGATCTTGTAGGTCTAATGTTGCTTCGGCCAATTTTGGCACTGGAAAACAAACATCTTCGATAATTACTGTAGTACCGACCTTACGCATACCTCCAACAGTTGGCAATAATCCTTTACGGATTTTCCAAAGCATTGCAAATTCGGCTGGCACATCGGTAAATTCAATTGGAATTTCGACTTGAATATCCTTAACGGCATTTTTAATGATGCCGATTTGTTCTTTTAGTTTCTTTCCATCTTCGGCTCTTGTTTCGACCAAAATAGCCGAAGCACCTTCCGATAGTGTTTTCAAATATGCAGGTACGCCATCGTCGTTTTCAACAGAACGCAAGGCAGCTCTATCCATCAATTCAACTGCAGCAACCGGCTCCGATTTCAAAATAGAAACAGCTCTACAAGCTTTTTCAATATCAGGGTAAACCATCAACGAACTCGCCTTAAATTTGTGCTCGATTACAGTTTTGTAAACCACCTCGGAAATAAAGCCAAGTGTTCCTTCAGAACCAATCATGATATGTGTTAAAATATCGATTGGATCGGAATAATCAACCAATGCATTTAAGCTGTAACCAGTTGTATTCTTCATTTTGAATTTTTCGCGGATACGAGCATTCAAAGTTTTGTTGTTGCTAACATCGATGGCCAATTGCCCTAAATCGCTTAGCAAGTTGGCATGCGTTTTTTTAAAATCGGCAATGCTTTCTTTACAAGAAGTATCTAAAACAGTTCCATCGTGCAAAATAACACGAATAGAGTCGATTGTTTTGTATGAATTTTCGGAAGTACCACAACACATACCTGATGCATTATTAGCAGCAATACCACCAATCATAGCAGCATTAATGGAAGCTGGATCGGGTCCAATCTTCATTCCATAAGGAGCCAATAGTTGATTGGCACGTGCCCCTGTAATTCCTGGCTGAAGTCTAATTTTAGCTCCTTTATCAAGAATGGTATGCTTTTTCCAATGATCGCCCGCAACCACTAATACAGAGTCGCTAATTGCCTGTCCCGACAAACTGGTACCAGCTGCTCGGTAGGTAACCGGAATATCTAAATCGTTACATTCGCGCATGATAAGGCTTACCTCAGCTTCGCTTTTTGATTTGATAACCAGTTTCGGTATTAATCTGTAAAAACTAGCATCGGTTCCCCAAGCCAGTGTATGTAGTGGATCATGAAACATACGATCTTTAGTAATCGTTTTTAACAATCGTTCATGTAGTTTTTTATATTCTCCTGTAAGCATCTTTCTTCGATTTTATTTTTCGGTCATCCTAATTAACAAATATTTGGCAATTTTACCCCATCTTAAATTGGTAACTTGTATGACAAATATACGTTTTCAATCTTAAAAAAGAACCATATATCCGCGAAAGCGAATACATGGTTGATATATTATTACAATGGCAGTGGATTAAAACCTGATGATATTAAGACCATCACAATAATCATTACCGCTAAATAGTAGATGAATGCTGGTATTGCATTTCTTCGGATGATTGTACCTTCGGCACCAATACATCCAACTGTAGCACAAACTGCAACCACATTGTTTACACAAATCATATTACCCAAAGCAGCACCAATTGTTTGAACCGCTACGATTAATACTTGAGGAATACCTAAAATAGTTGCTGTTTCGAATTGTAGAGAAGAAAATAGCAAGTTAGATACGGTTGCCGAACCAGACATAAATGATCCTAAAACACCAACAATTGGTGCAATAATTGGATATGCATTACCCGATAAATCGGCTATTGAAGTTGCCATTGTTGTTAGCATACTATCCATGCCAGCACCATTGGTTCCTGATTTTAGCATTAACTGAACCATGGCAACACCTGCAAATAAAGCAATTGCTGCTCCACTAATTTGCTTAAAAGTTGTTTTCCAAGATGTAAGTACCTGCTTAGGCGACATTTTATGCATGAAGTTGGTAATTACAGCTACCAAAATAAAAGGAATTGTTCCTGGTAGGTATGCCCATTTTAACACATAGGTTAATCCGTCGATACCGAAAATATTAGAAAGCGTTATTGTTTGAGCAGCTAACCATCCTTTTAATCCTAAAGAAGGAATACGAGTAACTACTAATATAATAGCGATTAATACATATGGCATCCAAGCTTTTGCTAAGCCCATTTTGGCTTCGCCTGTATCGCCAGTAGAATCGTTAGATAACCAGCTTTTATCCCATTCTGACTTTGGAGGAAAATCCCATGATTCTTTTGGCATAAGAAAACCTCTTTTTGCTGCAAAAATAATAATTCCTAATCCGATAAATGCTCCTAATAATGATGGAAGATCCGGACCTAATGTTGAAGCAATAACAACATATGGCACTGCAAATGCTAAACCAGCAAAAATTGCGAATGGTGCAGCTGCTAATGCAGGCTTAATCGATTTTTCTTTACCAAAAAACTTGGTCATGATCATGATACCCAATAATGGTACAAAAATACCTACAATAGCGTTCGGTATTGCAACCCATTCGGTTAATGCCATTTTAAAAACTTCTGGATTGGCACCTATATCGGAAAGGTTTTGCTCAAGCGTAACCATAGCACCACCACTAATTGGTGTTCCTACCGCTCCGTAAGGTACAGGTACCGAATTAAAAATTAAGGCAACCATTGCTGCGGCTAATGGGGGAAATCCGAGACCAACCAAAAGGGGTCCGGCTAAGGCAGCAGGTGTTCCAAATCCGGCAGCACCTTCGATAAATGCTCCAAACATGAAACCAATGATAATGGCCTGAATTCGTCTATCGGTTGTAATTCCACTAAAACCATTGTTGATGGTTGTCATTGCTCCCGACAACTTCATGGTGTTTAGTATGAGAATTGCACCAAAAATAATGATGAGAATATCCATGGCTTTTAAAAATCCAAATACGGAATATCCCATAATGTGAAACAAGTCTATTTCCCATACTGTGTAGGCAACGATCACGGCTAACAGCAGCGATAAAGGCAAAGCCTTTTTTGCTCCCCAATTGAGGCCCACCATTAATACAATGGTTAATAAAATAGGTGAAAAAGCTAATAATGCGTCCATAAAAAATTAGTTTAGGTTTAATTATAAATTGTTTTTTTATTTTTAGTAAATGGGTTAGATCTACTATATTTTTCGTTTATCGATTTGTCTGTTTTTTTAAAGTCTCCGAACTTTGCACTCGAGTGCATTAAAGAATCCAAAGCATTCAGTTTTTGTTTTAAATCGTTTAAACTTTTATTGATATCAATTTTATTATTTTCAAAGTCCATTACTTTATATTTTATTTCTCAATAATTTCCACATGCTTTTCGATGAATTCTGTTAAGTGAAGTACTTTTACAGGCACATTTTTGTGCATTAATCCGCCGTTAATTTGCATTACACATCCTGGACAATCGGTTACCAATATCTCAGCAGAACTGGCTTCGATATTTTCAATTTTTTTGGTTAAGATTCCTTCAGAAATAGTTGCAAAGTCGAGAGAATAAGTCCCACCAAAACCACAACAAACATTTGTATCGGTTAATGGAATAAATTGTTTTCCTAATAAACTGGAAAGGAAAGATTCTGCGGAATAATCCAATGATCTGGAATCATGACAAGGCGTATGATAAGTCACCTTTTTATTCCCTTTTACTTTAAAACGTATGTTATTATCTTCCAAAAATTTCCCTATTGGTGTTACCATATCTCCCAATTGAGATGCTTTTTTATAGCGATTAGGATCCTCTTTTGTGAAGTCTAAAAATTCGTGTTTAATTGCTCCTCCACATGTAGGACAAAGCACAAGTAGCGCTTCATAGTTTTTAGGACCTTGTAAATTATCCAGTGTATTGTAAATCATGCTTTTTGCATTCTCAGGATCTCCTGATGCAATTGCAGGAATACCACAACATGCTGCTTTTTTAGGAATATCGACCTGGATACCGCTCTTTTGAAGTAATTTAACCATTGCCAATCCCATTTCTGGATAGAAATATTCGATTGCACAACCAGGATAAAAGAATACTTTTCGATCGGAAGTAAACTGATCGTAGCCATCTTTATAAAAGCGTTTGCTAAATGTTTTTGAAGCTAAAGCAGGGAATTTTCTAAAATCCATTTCTTTAGGCAACATTGGTACTGTGCTAATTATTTTTTCTTGATTTGTTTTGTTGGTTTTTGTTAGTGGAAATTGAAAGTTAGCTCCAATACTTAGTAAGGACTTCATTCGATCGGGCTTTGCAACCACATTTTTAAAGACTTTCTTTTTTATTGGGTTGATGCCATACTTTTTACCGACAACCAATTTCAGATCAGAAATTAAAGCCTGTAAATCAATGCCCGAAGGGCAATTAAAAGAACAAGCACGACAACCAATACACATTTTTAAAATGTCCTTAGCTGCTTCATCTCCCTGATATAATGCTGTTAAAATTAGGCCAATAGATCCGATGTATCGATCGCCATAAACATGACCACCAACCATTTCGTATGCAGGACAAATGTTAGCACAACTTCCACAACGCACACATTTAAGTGCTTCTTTAAATTTAGGATGTTCGAAAAATGCCAAACGTCCATTATCTAAAAACACATAATGCGTTTCCTTAACACCATCTTCATTTTTATGAGATGGCACTCTACCTTTAATCCAAGTAGTATATGATGTAATGGTTTGTCCAGTTGCACTTTTTGGCAATACACGGACAATATCTAATGCTTGATTAAAATCATCGCACAACTTCTCGTATCCGACTAAAACGATATGTACTGGTGGTACAGTTGACGATAAACGAGCATTACCTTCGTTGGTTACCAAACCAATTGTACCTGTACTAGCCACGGCAACATTTGCCCCAGTCATTCCCACACCCGATTTAAAATATGAGCTGCGAAGAAATCGACGAGCAATTTCGACCATTGCCTTAATGTCCTCCGGATCTACTGCTTCTCCGGTATAATCGGAAAATATTTTGGCAACTTGCTGTCTTGTTTTGTGAATAGCTGGCATTACCATGTGCGACGGATGCTCGTTTGCTAACTGAAGAATCCACTCACCCAAATCGGTTTCGATCGGTTGCAAACCTTCCTTCTCTAAATAATGATTAAGTAATATCTCTTCTGATGTCATCGATTTACTTTTCACCATGTATTTAGCATCGTGCTTTTTCATTACATCGGCAATGTATTTACATGCATCCTCGCCTGTTTTTGCTTGAAAAACCTTACAGCCGTGCTTTTCTACATTATTTTTAAAAAGATTGAATTGTTCCATTACCTTCTTTAAATCCCGATCCTTTAGATCGTGAACTCTTGTTCGTAATGCTTCAAAATCTAAACCTTTGTAAGCATTGTCTTTAGAAGCCTTATATGCTGTAGCAAAACCTTTAAGATTCTTGTACAAAACCTCATCGTTTATTTTTTCCTGAATTTTATCTTGTATGTTCATGGCTTCTACTTATAAATCATTTAAAATATAAACTGTCATCTCTTTTGGACCGTGTACTCCAACTGTTAATACACGCTCGATATCGGCTGTTCGACTAGCTCCAGTTATAAAGGCAACATATCCACCCATATCAGCAGTTCTCTCTTCGATAAAATCGGCTACATCATTTAAACTGGCAACAAGCTTACTAATTGGCATTACAACAAATAACTTTTCTGCCAGACAGGTTGCTAAACGTTTATTTTCGTTACAACTATCGATAACTACTGTTCCCGTTTCTGCTATCGCGAAATCAACTTCGACAAGAGCACTTTTTATGCCTGCTTCTCCAGCTTGTATATCTTTCAGTTTAGAGAAAGTTTGAACATCGATGTATTCGAAACTTTCCTTGCCTAAAAGATTTTTAAATTCATCAGCCGACAGGATTTGGTTTTCATTTCCAACCAGTGCTGATTTGTCTAAAAAGAGTTCTAGCTTATTCATGTGTTTATATCTTAAGGATTTTAATAGAATTGTCTTAAAAAGCTTACTGTTTGGGAATCTTACTAACCAAGAGGGATGCCAAGAATTTCACGCGCTCACTATTTAGAATCATTCAATTAGACTTGTGGCTGATTACCTGACTTTTAGTCTACGCAAAGGTTTTCAAAGAATGGAATTTAAAACGTTTTCGGCACTGTTCAATATTGAACACATAGCATGCTTAGATGGTGCTATTTCGCACAATTGTGCAATAAAGAACAGTGAATTTCAGGCCTCTATTATCAGCGAAAGCGAACAGAATATTTTGATTTTTTTGATAAAAGTAGATGTTACAAATGGGATAAAAACAAGTTCTTCTACTAATCCATAAACATGTTTTATGCTTAATACTAATTAAAATTTGGGCTTGAAGAAACTTAGTATAGCTTTATTAATAAACAGTCTTAAAAAACCACTCGATTTTAACATACTTTTCTTACTTTAAACTTTTACTAGAGGGGCAATGATTCAGGCGTATTGATTAGAGCGAATGCAATTCGCCCCGACTGACGCTCCGAAAAAAATAAGAAATATCAATCTAAATTTTAAGAAAGCATGTACAATCCTCTCCTCCACCATAGAAGAAGCATACGTTTGAAAAATTACGATTATTCGTGCGAAGGTTTGTATTTTATTACCCTCTGCTCCACTCAAAGTCTGAACATATTTGGGCATATCGCTAAAGGAAAAATGAATTTGAATGCTTTTGGAAAGATTGCCGCAGAAGAATGGCTTGCATCAGCAATTATTAGAAAGAATATCTCGCTGGGTGAATTTATTATCATGCCCAATCATATGCATGGTATTATCAGCATCGATTGTAAGATAGAAAATGATAATAAGGAAAATCTCGGAAAATTTAAATCTCCTTCGCAAAGCATTGGTGCTATTATTAGAGGATATAAAGGAGCTACAACGAAAAGGATTAACCTGCTAATTAGAGAAGAGGGAAATAAAATTATAGCTGCGAGGGAATCTGATTCGGGCGATTCATTTATTAAAGATCCTGTTACGGGCGTATTGCAATACGCCCCAACGAAAACCTCAACTAACGGCCCGACGCGAAATCGGAAAGAAAAAGGGCGAATGCAATTCGCCCCAACAGACGCCCCAACAGACGCCCCAACTGAGGCCCTGACGGGATTATCGGGGGAAGGATCGATCTGGCAGCGGAATTACTACGAAATTATTATTCGAACAGATCGGGCTTACCAGAACATTTCTAATTATATTATTAATAATCCGAAAAGCTGGACAGAGGATAAATTAAAAGGGTAATGGCTTGAATGGTACAAGACAGAAAATAAAAGGCCCCTCCTACTACTCTATACTATTTAACATGATTCTACTTTGCTAAACAGTATTGATTTTATAAATTAGTGGACTCTTAACAAAAGTATTTAATGAGCATCGAAATCCATTTATCGCCCGATACGCATCGCAATAAAGAGATTGTAGTTATTCAATTTGACTACAGCTCGGAAATTGTGGGTTTATTGCGGCAGCACTTTCCTGCCCAATGGAGCCAGACAAAAAAATGCTGGTGGATAGCACGTAAAGATTTTGATTATAATAAGTTTAAGGAAATATTCTCAAATACTGCTAAAATATCGCTTCCGCATAAAAAACAAAAAGACATCGTAAAAGAGCAAATATTGCCTTCGAATTACCTTGAAAAACTACAAAGACTAAGGTATAGCGATAGTACCATAAAAACCTACTCTAAATACTTTAGGGATTTTAAAGCTGCTTTTAAAAATATTGATATAGATGATTTAGGGCCAGAAGAAATTAATGACTACTTAAGTGATTTAATTAGTAAAAGAAAAATGTCTACTAGTCAACAAAATCAGCGTATTAATTCCATAAAATTCTATTACGAAAAAGTTTTATTACGAAAGAAATTATATTACCATATTGACAGACCTAGAAAGGAAAGTAAATTGCCCAAAGTCTTAAGCAAGACAGAAATTAAGAGCATTATTTCTAATTGCAATAATTTAAAGCATAAATGTATACTATCGGTGATTTATTCGGCAGGACTGCGAAGAAATGAGTTAATCAATTTAAAAATAACTGATATTATTTCAGATCGTGGTTTAATTTGCATTCAGGCGGCAAAAGGCAAGAAAAATAGGTATACTTTACTATCTAAGGAGCTAACTCAAAGTTTAAGATTATATTATAAAGAATATCAGCCTCAAATTTGGTTATTTGAAGGCATAAAACCTGGCACACAATATAGTGCATCGAGTATTGTAAATATATTAAGGCGTGCTTGCTACAAATCAAAAATCAGTAGAAGAATTACGCCCCATATGTTAAGACATTCATTTGCCACACATTTATTGGAGCAAGGAACAGACTTGAGATACATTCAAAGTTTATTGGGCCATAGTTCACCAAAAACAACTGAAATTTACACCCATGTTTCCAATCAAAACTTGAGTTTGATTAAAAATCCAATTGATGACATTCTCAATGACTCAACATAATCAATTGTCGTTATCCCTCCAATTTGGCAGGATAACAACAACAAAATTTAATGAGATATAAGATATAACGACAATATTGTTGTTATAAACTAG